>JAGWRL010000228.1 GCA_028876585.1 Pseudomonadota bacterium
CGGCGTGCACTGGGGCCTGAACAGCCTCTGCGTGCTGCTGATGCTCGAGGCGCTCGGCGAGGACCTGCAGACAGGGCTCGAGGCGCTGGCCGGTTTCACGCCGCTCGAAGGCCGTGGGCTCGAACGCGAGATCGCCCTCCGCGGCGGCGCCTTTACCCTGATCGACGAAAGCTACAACGCCAACCCGATCTCGATGCGCGCCGCGCTTAGCCTGCTTGGCGCGACGCAGCCCGGCCCCGGCGGCCGCCGCATCGCGGTGATCGGCGACATGCTGGAATTGGGCGCGCAGGGGGGCGAGTTGCACGCCACCTTGGCGCCCGATCTGGCGGCCAACTACGTCGATCTCCTATTTGGCGCCGGCCCGCTGACGCGCGCGCTCTACGACGCCGTCCCCGCCGCGATGCGCGGCGCCCACGCGCCAAACGCGGAAGGCTTGCGCGCGCCGCTGTTTGCGGCCTTGCGCGCTGGCGACGTGGTGATGATCAAGGCCTCGAACGGCTCGCGGATGGGGCCGCTGGCCGCGGCTTTGCGCGAACATTTTCAGCCCGCCGCCGCGGGCGATAGGCGATAAGATGCTGACCTGGCTAAGCGACTTTACCCACGTCTCCGGTTTCTTCAACCTGTTCCGCTATCTGACGTTCCGCACCCTCGGCGCGGCGACGACAGGGCTGTTCCTGGTGTTCTTCTTCGGACCGCGGATCATCTCGGCGCTGCGGCTCAAACAGGGCAAGGGCCAGCCGATCCGCGCCGACGGGCCGGCCTCGCACCTGCTGACCAAAAAAGGCACGCCGACCATGGGCGGGCTGATGATCCTGTTCGGCCTGTTCGCCTCGGCGCTGTTGTGGGCGAGCCTGACCAGCCCCTATGTCTGGATCGTGCTGTTCGTCACCTTCGGCTTTGCCGGCATCGGCTTCTATGACGATTATCTGAAGGTCACCAAACAATCGCATCTCGGCTTTTCCGGCCGTGCGCGCCTGATCGGCGAATTCGCGATCGCCGCGCTCGCCTGTCTGGCGATGAAGTGGGTCGGCGGGGCCACGGCGACCTCGCTGGCGCTGCCGTTCTTCAACGGCTTCGTGATCGACCTGCACTGGGGTTTCCTGCTGTTCGGGCCGTTCGTCATCGTCGCCTTCGGCAATTCGGTCAATCTGACCGACGGGCTCGACGGCCTCGCCATCGTGCCGGTGATGATCGCCTCGGCGACGCTCGGGCTGATCGCCTATTTCGCCGGCAACGTGGTTTATTCGCACTATCTGCTGATCAACCATATCCCCAACGCCGGCGAGATCATCGTCGTCTGCGGCGCGCTGATCGGCGCCGGCGTCGGCTTCCTCTGGTTCAACGCGCCGCCGGCGCAGATCTTTATGGGCGACACCGGTTCGCTGGCGCTGGGCGGCCTGCTCGGCGCCATCGCCGTCATCATCAAGCACGAGGTCGTGCTCGCCATTGTCGGCGGCCTGTTCGTGATGGAGGCGCTCAGCGTCGTGGTGCAGGTGGCCTCGTTCAAGCTGACTGGCAAGCGCGTGTTCAAGATGGCGCCGATCCACCATCATTTCGAGCAGCTCGGCTGGTCGGAGCCGCAGATCGTGATGCGGTTCTGGATCATCGCCTTCGTGCTGGCGATGGTTGGTCTGGCCACGCTGAAGCTCCGATGACGCCGGTTTCGACCTTCAAGGACAAGCGCGTCGCGCTGTTCGGCCTCGGCGGTTCCGGACTCGCCACCGCGCGCGCGCTGATCGCGGGCGGCGCGCAGGTCGCCGCCTGGGACGACGGCGCCGCCTCGCGCGTCAAGGCCGATTTCCCGCTGACCGATCTCGCTCAGGCGGATTGGTCGGGCTTCGCCGCGCTGGTGCTGTCGCCCGGCGTGCCGCTGACCCATCCCCAGCCGCACTGGACCGTCGAGCGCGCCCGCGCGGCAGGCGTCGAAGTGATCGGCGACATCGAGTTGTTCGCCCGCGAGCGCGCCGCCCGTGCGCCCGACGCGCCGCTGATCGCCATCACCGGCACCAACGGCAAGTCCACCACGACCGCTTTGATTGCTCACATCCTGCGCGAGGCGGGCCGCGAAGTCGCGCTCGGCGGCAATATCGGCGTGCCCGCGCTCGATCTCGCTCCGCCGGCGCCGGGCCGCATCCATGTGCTGGAATGCTCGACGTTCCAGATCGACCTCGCGCCGTCGCTCAAGCCCAGCGTCGGCCTGCTGATCAACCTGACGCCGGACCATCTCGACCGGCACGGCTCAATGGAGAATTACGCCGCCATCAAGGAGCGGTTGGTCGCCGCCTCCGACCTGGCGCTGGTGGGCCTCGACGACGAACATTGCCGCGCCATCGCGACGCGGTTGCAGGCGCAGGGGCGTCGCGTGATCGGCGTCTCGGCCGCGCGCTCGGCGCATGCGGACGTGTTCGTCGACGACCATCGCCTCCATGTCAAAGGCGAGCCGGGGCCGTTGATTGATCTGCGCGACGCGCCCAACCTGCGCGGCGCGCACAACGGCCAGAACGCCGCCTTCGCCTTTGCGGCGGCGCGGGCGGTCGGCGTCAGCCTCGCCGACATCCAACGCGGCCTCGCCAGCTTCCCCGGCCTCGCGCATCGCATGGAGCAGGTCGGCAGGATCGGCGCGACGCTGTTCGTCAACGATTCGAAAGCCACCAACGCCGACGCGGCCGAGAAGGCGCTTAAGTCCTATCAGGACATCTTCTGGATTCTCGGCGGCAAGGCGAAGGAGGGCGGCATTGAGCCGCTGCGGCCGCTGTTCCCCCGCATCCGCAAAGCCTATTTGATTGGCGCGGCGACGGAGGATTTCGCGGCGAGCCTCGGCGCAACTGTAGCTCACGAGCGTTGCGGCGCGCTTGACAAAGCGGTGGCGGCGGCGGCGCGCGACGCGGCGGCGAGCGGCGCGGCGGAGCCGGTGGTGCTGCTGTCGCCGGCCTGCGCGTCCTATGATCAATTCGCCAATTTCGAAGCGCGCGGCGACGCGTTTCGCTTGGCGGTCGCTCAACTCAAGGGGGCATGAACCATGGTCGCTCGCACCGAACGCGGACCGGTGGCCGATTGGATGCGCACCGTCGATCCCTGGTTGCTCGCCGCTTTCGGCGGGCTGATGGCGATCGGCGTCGTGATGGCCCTGGCCGCCAGCCCCGCGGTCGCCGAGCGCATCGGCCTCGACACGTTCCATTTCGTCAACCGCCAGACGGCGTTGATGATCCCCTCCGCCGCAATGCTGGCGGCGACCTCGTTCCTGACGCCGCGCCACGCCCGCCGCGCCGCGCTGTTGCTCTATCTCGTCGCCTTCGGGCTGATCATCGCCGCATTGTTGTTTGGAGCGGAGGTGAAAGGCTCGCGGCGCTGGATCGCCGGCCTGCAACCCTCCGAGTTCATCAAGCCGGCCTTCGTCATTCTCGCCGCCTGGGCGTTCACCGAGGCCAGCCGGCCCGGCTCGCCGCGCGCCCTGGCGCGCGCGCTGTCGATCCTCATCCTGCCGATCACCATCGCGCCGCTTATTCTGCAACCCGATTTCGGCCAGACGCTGCTGATCACCGTGGTGTGGGCGGCGTTGTTCTTTCTGGCGGGGCTGCACTGGTTCTGGGTGTTCGGCCTGGGCGGCGCGGGGGCGGTCGGCGGCCTGCTCGCCTATAAATTCTCGCACCATGTGCATGATCGCATCCAGCACTTCCTCAATCCGGATTCGGTCGCCGGCGGCGTCAGCGACACGTTCCAGGTCGACACCGCGTTGCAGAGCATTCTCTCGGGCGGCTGGTTCGGGCGCGGGCCGGGCGAGGGCGTCTACAAGCGCATCCTGCCGGACGCGCACACCGATTTCGTGTTCGCGGTCGCGGGCGAGGAATTCGGCATGATCGCCTGCCTCGGCCTGATGGCGTTCTTTGGCCTCATCGTCGTGCGCGGGCTCTGGTTGGCGCAGCGCAATTGCGATCCGTTCTGCCGTTCGGCGGCGGCGGGGCTGACGATCATGTTCGGCGTGCAGAGCTGGATCAACATGGCGGTCAACCTGCGCGCCATCCCCGCCAAGGGCATGACGCTGCCGTTCATCTCCTACGGCGGCTCGTCGGCGATCGCCTTGGCGATCGGCATGGGTTTTCTGGTCGCGTTGACCCGGCGCAATCTCGCCACTCCGAGCGTGCTGGATCAACCATGAATGTGCTGCTCGCCGCCGGGGGCACCGGCGGCCATCTGTTTCCCGCCGCCGCGCTCGCCGCCGCGCTCGCCAAGCGCGGCGTCGTCGTCGATCTCGCCACCGACGACCGGGCGCTGAAATACGGCGGCGAATTTCCCGCCCGCGCCATTCACGCCATCCCCTCGGCGACGCCGACCAGCGCCGGGCTGGTCGCCAAAGCGCGGGCGGCGGCGAGGCTCGGCCTCGGCGTTGTCGCGGCCGCGCGGTTGATCCGGCGGCTGAAGCCGGCCGTCGTCGTCGGCTTCGGCGGTTATCCCACCGTGCCGCCGCTGCTCGCCGCCTCGTTACTCGGCGTCCCGGCGATCCTGCATGAGCAGAACGCCGTGCTCGGGCGCGCCAACCGCTTCCTCAGCCGGCGCGTCGCGGTGATCGCCACCGGCTTTCCCGATCTCAGCGGCGCGGCGTCAAAGGCGCGCTACACCGGCAATCCGGTGCGCCCGGCCGTGCTGGCGGCGGCGGCGACGCCCTATCCCGATTTCGCCGACGGGCGGCTGCGCGTGCTGGTGACCGGCGGCAGCCAGGGCGCGCGGGTGATGTCGGAGGTGGTCCCGGCGGCGCTGGCGCGGCTCGACGCGGCGGAGCGGGCGCGGCTGACGCTGGTGTTACAGGCGCGCGGCGAGGATCGCGCGCGGGCGCAGGCGGATTGCGAGAAACTCGGCTTTGCCGCCGAAATCGCCGAGTTCTTCCCCGATCTGCCGGCCCGCATCGCCGCCGCGCATCTCGTGATCGCGCGCGCCGGCGCCTCGACGGTGAGCGAACTCGCCGTCATCGGCCGACCCTCGATCCTCGTGCCCTATCCGCATGCGCTCGATCAGGATCAGGCGGCCAATGCGGCGCTGCTCGCCAAGACCGGCGCGGCGACGGTGGTGCGGCAAAGCGAATTCACCCCCGACGCGCTGGCGGCGATCTGGCGCGCCGCGCTGGCCGACCCGGCGGCGCTCGCCGCCAAGGCGGCGGCGGCGAAACTTGCCGGCGTGCCCGACGCCGCCGAGCGGCTCGCCGCGCTGGTGCAGGAGATCGCCGGCAAGTCCTGAACCGGGACTGCGTTTACGATGTTTTAACCCTAGGATTGCCTTAACGGGCGTTGACCTTTAGCCCTTGCATCGTTTTCAGTATCGATTGCGAGGCGCGTCATGGCGTTGCGTGCGTTTATACTCAGCTTCCTTTGCGTCCTCTTCGCCGCCGGCGCGGCCTATGCCGACGACTGGCGCATCGTCGACGTCGCGGGCTCGGCGCGCGCCTTCGCGGCGGGCGCATGGGCGCCGTTGCAAGCCGGCGCGCCTCTGATCCCCAACGCGATCGTCCAGACCGACGGCGACGGGCGGCTTCGGCTCGCCGGCGCCGGCGCGACGCTCGATGCGCCGGCGGACGCGAAATTTCGCATCGACGGCGATGCGGCCCCGCTGCTGCGGTTGTTCGACGGCGGCCTCGGCGTCGAGGCCAGCGCCTCGCTCGGGGTGATGACGACCTACGCCTACGCCGAGACGGCCGACGCCGCGTTCGCGGTGGTCGCCGAGCCCTATGGCTCGACGATCGCGGTGACGCGCGGCCTCGTCAAAGTCACGGACCTGACGACCCGCAAGACGATGCTGTTGCGCGACGGCCAAATCCTGCGGCTGCGCGCCGGACAGGCGACGCTGACCCTGACCGCGCCGGTCGATCAGCCGGCGATGGCGACGGCGGCGAGCGCGGCGGCGGGGCGGCTCGACGCCGAGGGCCTCAACACGAAAATCGCGCTCGTCGACAAAACCCCGACCGGCGCGCTGCGCCCCGACGCCGCCGCCAGCGCCATCGCCGCGCTGCGCGACAGCGCCCCGAACAAGAACGGCGCTGGCAGCGCGCGTCTGGCCGAGGAGGCCGCCGACGCGGTGCATGAGGAGCGGCGCAAGGCCAAGCTCGGCAAGGCCGATCCGCGCGCCGTCGCCGCGGCCGCCCGCATCTCGCGCGAATTGTTCCGCGACATCGACGTCGACGTCGAGCCGTGGGACGACAGTTTTGAATGGACCGAGATGGAGCACGGCGAAAAACGTTTGAAGCCGATCTGGCGCGTCATGCTGGCGCTCGGCGGCGCGCAATCGCTGGAATTCTGGTTCCTCGCTTTTGTCTCCTGCCTGTTCCTCGGCGCCATCTCCAACGCGATCATGGAAAAATCGAGCTTCGGCCTCGCCGGCAACACACTTTTGGTGATGGCGGCGTTCGCGGCCGCGCTTGGTCTGCGCGACGCCTTCTTCCGCGCCGGCGCCAATCTCGCCATCGAGCCGTTCCTGTCGATCGGCATGATGCTGTCGGCGATGACGCTCATCCTGCTGAGCGGCGCCTACGCCAAACTGCGCCTGCCGTGAGGGTTCAGGCCCGCGCGCGCACGATCCAGACCGCGCCGTCGAGCGCGACGACGCCGCCTTTAAGGTAGGGCGCCAGCGTGGCGCGGACCGCTTGCCGCACGGCTTGAACGGTCGCTTCGGGCTGGCCGTCGAGCGCGCGGCTGGTGGGACCGAGCGTGAGGCATTTCGCCACCGCGCTGTCGAGCCCTTCGCCGTCGGCGACGTCGAGTTTGAATGCGTGCGGGGTGAAACTGACCTCGGTGAAGCCGGCGGCTTCGAGGATTCCCCGCACGCGCGCCTCGTCGCAGAAGGCGAAGGGGCCGGGATCGTCGGGCGCAGCCTCCGGCTGCGGCGGCAGATGGTTGAGCGCGGCGGCCAGCGGCGTCATCAGCCACGGGTTCAGCTCGGGGCGGCGCCAGCAGACGAAAGCGAGCCGGCCGCCCGGCTTCATCCCACGGCGCAGATTGGCGAAGCTCTTGGCCGGCTCGGCGAAGAACATCACGCCGAAGCGCGAAATCAGCAGATCGGCCGCGTGGTCGGAAAAATCATAAGCGGTGGCGTCGGCGTGGGCGAAGCGCGCCGGCGAGCCGGTCTCATCCGCGCGTTCGCGGGCGCGGGCGAGCAGCGGCTCGGAGACGTCGACGCCGAGCGCGGCGCCGGTCAAAGACGCGGCCCGCAGCGTCGTCTCGCCGGCGCCGCAGCCGACGTCGAGCACTTTTTCGCCCGGTTGCGGCGCGGCGGCGGCGAACAAGGCGGCCGTGATCTCCGTGAACAGCCGGTCCTGGCTTTCCTGAATCGCGGTCCAGCGCCGCCCCGCGTCGCCGTTCCAATAGGCCGATTGCTTGGCGTTGGCGTCGTCGAGCAATTTCATGCCGGGGTCGCCAGCGGCTTGCCTTTCTCCACCACGAAGACGCCGATGAGCACGGTCGGCTTGTCGCCGCCCTTGCCGCCATGCGGCGTCGCGGTCGGCACCTGGAAGCCCTGGCCTGCCGCATAGGTCTTGGGGCCGACGCCCTGGACGTCGAGTTCGATCGAGCCCTCGACCAGGTAGCTGGTCTCGATGCCGAAATGGATATGGCGGGCGATGACGCTGCCGGCGGGGATTTCGACCTTCGCCTCGATCGTCTCATAGCCCGCCGCCGGGCCATCGGTGCGGCTGATGATGGTGCGTTTGAGCCCCGGCGTCTGCGCCGCCTGCGCGTCGGCCTCCGTCGCGCTGAAGCCGCTGAGCGCGCAAAGCGCGCAGCCTACGAACCCGCGTCGCGTGAGCATGGCGACCTCCCCTTTATCGATGGCGCCATTATGCGCAGAG
>JAGWRL010000229.1 GCA_028876585.1 Pseudomonadota bacterium
CGCCTTGCGGTCGACGAGGCGGAAATCGCCGACGTTCTGCGGCAGATCGACGTCGCTGAGCTTGCCCATGACGCGATAGAACAGATTGGCCGTCACCAGCTTGAACGGGCTTTCGCCGTCGCGCGAGAGCCGCTGCGCATAGACGATCTCGAACCCCTCGCGCCATTTGGCGATCATGTCGAGCATGATCTCCGGCGGATCCTGCAAGTCGGCGTCCATGATGACGATCGCCTGGCCGCGCGCGCGCGCCATGCCCGAGGTCATCGCCACCTGCTGGCCGAAATTGCGCGACAGCCGCAACAGGCGGAAGCGGTTGTCGGCGCGGGCGCGCGCCTCCAGCACGATCGGGCTGGTGTCGGTCGAGCCGTCGTCGACGAAGATCACCTCGGCCGGCCCGTCGAGCCGCGGCAGCAGGCTGTCGAGCCGGCGCAGCAGCACGGGCAGCACCGCCTCTTCGTTGAAGATCGGAACGACCAGGGAATAAACGGGGATCATGGTCTGCCGGCCGCCGGGAATCGTCTTGCCGAGGGTAGCCGCGCAAGGCTTAAGAAAGCCGTAACCTCACGTAACGGCCGGCTCGCAGGCTCAGTCGAGCGCCTGATAGACCAGCGCGCGCAGGTCCAGTTCGGGCAGGTCGAAGCTCAGCATCGACTGGGTCATGAACAGCGCGACCACCTGCTCCCTAGGGTCGACCCAGTAATGCGTTTTGGCGGCGCCGGACCAGCCGAACTCGCCGACTGAGCCCGGCGCGCCGGAGGCGGCGACGTCGAGCAACACCCGCGAGCCGAGCCCGAAGCCGTAGCCCATCAGCGGCAGGCCGCCGATCTCGATCGGCAGCATCGAGGACGGCAGATGGTTGCTATGCATCAGCTCCAGCGTCTTGCGGCCGATCACGCGCACGCCGTCGAGTTCGCCGCCGTTGCAAAGCATCTGGGCGAAGCGGAAATAATCGCCGGTCGTGCCGAACAACCCATGCCCGCCGCGCTCGAACAGGCCGGGCGCATCGACGGGATAGGTCCTCGACACGTCGATGCGCTCGTTGTAGCCGGCGCGCCATTGCTCCAGCGCCGTGCGCGTGGTGACGCCGGGCGCGATGATGTCGGGGCGGCCATACATCGCGGCGAGCCGGGCGCGCTTGCCCTCGGGCACGACGAAATCGGTGTCGTGCATCTTCAGCGGCGCCAGAATCCGCTCACGCAGCACAGCGCCGAGCGACTGGCCGGACACGATCTCGATCAACCGCGCCGCGACGTCGATGCCGACGCTGTAATGGAACCGCTCGCCCGGCTGAAAGGCGAGCGGGAAACTCGCGAGATCCTCGATCGCTTCGCCGAGCGGGGCGCGCGGGTCGAATAGTTTTCCGCGCGGATAATCGCGGCTGACCGGGGAATCCTCGAGGAAGCCGTAAGTGAGGCCGCTGGTGTGCGTCATCAGGTCGCGCACCAGCATCGGCCGCTTCTGCGGCTCCAGCGCGCCGTCGGGGCGCAGCACTTTGGTCGCGCCGAAGGCGGGGATGTATTTCGCCACCGGGTCGATCAACCGCAGCTTGCCTTCCTCCACCAGCGTCATCAGCGCCGTGCAGACGACCGGCTTGGTCATGGAATAGAGGCGGTGGATCGCGTCCGGTTTCAGCGCCGCCTTCGCCTCGCGGTCGGCAAAACCCAGCGTTTCGCGATAGGCGATGTCGCCGCCGCGCGCGATCAGCATGTCGACGCCGGCGTAAACGCCGCGATCGACATAGGCCTGCATCGCCGGTGCGATGCGTTTGAGCCGCGCCCGGTCGAACCCGCCGCTATGCCCCATGATCCAATCCTCCCCCTGTTGCGATTGAAGCCTATTTCGGCCTCACCCGGAATAACATGAATCCATCCGGCCCCGGCCCGATCGGCGCGACCGCGATCTCGGGCGGCGGCGCGAACGCGGCGGCCTGCGGCGGCGCGAGCAGCGTCGCCGTCACACTATTCGGCCAGGGCGCGAGGCGCCAACCGCCGCCGGGGCTCACTTCGACGCGCGGGCGCGACTTCACATATTGCAGCAGCGCGTCGAAATTGGAATCCGGCGCCTCGTAGAGGATCGAGCTTCCGTCGCAGCCGGGGAAATGGCCGCCGCCGCCAGCGCGATAAGAGTTGGTGACGATCAGAAACGCCGCCGCCGCGTCGATCGGACGCCCCTCGAAGGCGAGATCGACGACGCGATGCGCGTCGGGTGCGATCAACGCGCCCTGATCGTCGTAACGCGCCGGCTGGGTCAGATCGAGGCGGTAGCTCACGCCGGCGATCGAGTCGAAATCATAGGCCGCGAAATTCGCCGCCAGCAAAGGCTGCGGCTCCGTCACGGCGGGGTCGAGACGGCGGAACACGCTGGCGGCGCGCTCCAGCCATTCGCGCAATTGCGCCCCGCTCGCCCGCACGACTCGCAGGCCGTTAGGAAAGACATAGAGATCGGCGACATGGCGCAGGGCGACGGAGCCTCCAGGCGTCTGCGTGTAATTGGCGAGGCCGCCGCGTCCGCCGCATTTGAACGGCGCCGAGGCGGATAGCAGCGGCAGCGCCGGCAGCGGCAATTGCCGCGCGTACCAAAGCTGCGCGTCATGGACGATGCGCACCGAAGCGTCGTCGCCGACCATCGCGAAATAGGAGGTCAGCGCCTGGTCGATCTCGCCGACCGGCAGGCGCACATAGGCCAGCGTCGCCGCATGCGCGCTTTGCGTGGCGGCGAGCACGGCGGCATCGGCTGGCGTCGCCGCCTCGACCTTGCGCAGCGCCGCCGCCGCGCCGGCGACGCGCCAGCCGGAAGTGCTGGTTTCCAGCGTCAGGTCGATCACGCCGATATGGCCGCCCCAGAAGCCCGCCATCACGGCGGGCGTGCCCGCCAGCGCGCCGCCAGCCGCATCGACTTGGCCCAGGCCGGCGAAATCGTCGCCCGGCAGCAGCAGGTGTTGATGGCCGACGAAGATCGCGTCGACGCCGCCGAGCTGCGCCAGCGCCAGCGCCGCATTCTCGTCCGCGCCCGCCGCCCCCGGTTGCGCGACGCCGGCGTGGCACAGGGCGACGATCACGTCGGCGCCGGCGGCGCGGCAGGCGGGAATATGCCGCCTCGCCGACTCGACGATGCCGAGCGCGCTCGCCCGCCCTTTGAGATGGCTCATGTCCCAGCGCACGATCTGCGGCGTGACGAAGCCGATCACGCCGATGACGAGATCGCGGCGGCCGCCGTCGCGGTCGGCGACACGTTGGCGCAGCAGCGTCCACGGCGGGAAATAGGACGAGCCGTCGGCCCTGAACACATTGGCGCAAAGGAACGGGAAGGTCGCGCCCGTCAGCGCCGCGTCGAGCAGATCGAGCCCGTAGTTGAATTCGTGATTGCCGACGGTCGCGGCGTCATAGCCGACGGCGTTCATCGCCTCGATCATGGGATGGCGGTCGATGCGGCGCGCGCCCAGCGCCTGCGCCGCCCAATCGCCGAGCGGCGAGCCCTGGATCAGATCGCCGTTGTCGAACACCAGCGCGTTCGCCGCTTCGGCGCGGGCCTGCGCGATCAGCGTCGCCGCTTTGGCGAGGCCGCGCGCGGGGTCTGGGCCGTCGCGGTAGTAATCGTGCGGCGCGACATGCGCGTGCAGGTCGGTCGTCCCGATCAGCCTCAGTTCGACGATGGCCATAGGCGCCGCTTCCCCGTGCGCCGGCTATGGGGGAGCGGGCGCGAGGGGTCAAGCGGTCCCGTCTCAGCTCTTGGCGCCGACCTTGCCCTCGGGTTTGGCCGGCGCGTCCGCCGCCGTGGCGGGGGCGGGAGGCGGATCGTTGACGGCGGGGTCGGGCGTCTTCGCCTTGAACGCGTCGGTCAGCGATTTGGCCTGCGCCATCGCCTTGCCGTCCATGCGGTTGGCGACTTCGTCGCGCTTGCGCGCGGCGTCGGCGTCGCCCTGGCGGGCGGCGATCGAGAACCACATCCAGCTCTGCGCCAGATCCTGCGCGCCGCCGAGGCCGCGGCCGTAGAGCACGCCGAGATTGAACTGGCTGTCGCGCACGCCATATTCGGCCGCGCGGTGGAACCAGTTCATCGCCGAGGCGTAATCGGGTTTGCCGCCGCCGCCGTCCTGCGCATAGAGCACGGCGAGATTGTGCATCGCGCGCGCGTTGCCGGCGTCGGCCGCCTTCTTGTAGAGCGCCATCGCCTTTTGCGCGTCGCGCGTCACCCCGACGCCCTTCTCATAGAGGGCGCCGAGCCGGTAGAGCGCGAACGGGTTGCCGGCGTCCGCCGCGCTCTGCATCCAGGCCGCCGCCGCCTTGGGGTCGCGCGGCGTCGTCCGGCCTTCGAGATAGCGCTGCGCGATATCGACCTCCGCGCCCACGTCGCCGGCCGAGGCGGCGGCGGCGAGCGCGCCGCCGACGCTCGCCGGCA
>JAGWRL010000230.1 GCA_028876585.1 Pseudomonadota bacterium
GGCCGAGGGGTTCCCATCACGCTAGGCTCCTCGGCTCGCGACGAACACCCATTGTGGATCAATCGACACCCGCACGTCGGCGTCGATAGGCGGATCCTCCAGGAGCGCGCCGATGTCGCACTCGGAGATCAGTTCGGTTCCGCCTTCCAGCCTGACGATCCGCTCCACCCGCTCGCCTGAAAAGGACCGCAGCACCACCCTTGCCGGCAATCCCGCAGCGTTCAAACGGGCTGAAATCTTGACGGCCTGACGCCGAATGATGACATCGACCTCCGCCCCCGCGGCCGCCCCGCGCACAGCGCTGATGACGAGCGCGCCGTCAGGCAGGCGTATGCGCGTCCCCTCGGCCTGACTGTCTTCGACGCGACCTCGCAGTCTGTTTGAGCGCCCAATAAAGCCAGCGACGAAGGAATTCATCGGCCTGCGGTAAATTTCGTCGGGCGCGCCGATCTGCTGTACGACGCCTTGATCGAGCACGCAGACCCGATCAGACATCGAAAGCGCCTCCGATTGGTCGTGGGTCACGAATAGGCTGGTGATGTTAAGCTCCCGTTGAAGGCGCTTGATCTCGAACTGCATTTCATCGCGCAGCGAGGCATCGAGATTCGACAGCGGTTCATCGAGCAACAGCAGTGTCGGCCTTGGAGCAATCGAGCGCGCCAGCGCGACCCTTTGTTGCTGGCCGCCCGAAAGTTGCCGCGGCGTCCGCCCGCCGAGTAGGTCAAGCCGCACCAGCGCGAGCGCTTCGTCCACACGTCGTCGCAGATCGTCGCCTCGAATACCCTGCCGGCGCAAACCGAAGGCGACGTTCTCGGCCACGGTGAGGTGTGGGAACAGCGCATAAGACTGGAATACAAGGCCAAGTTTGCGCTTGTGGGCCGGCAGCGGCGTGACATCGCGTCCATCAATCAGGATTTGCCCGCCGCTCGGCTCAACCAGCCCCGCGATCATCCGTAGGATCGTAGTCTTGCCGCAGCCCGACGGGCCGAGCAGGGCGACGAACTCCCCCGACGCCACAGCGAGGTCTACGCCGCGCACGACATGGGCGTCGCGGTAGCTCTTGGCGAGTCCGCGAAGAACGAGTTCCGACATGGCGCGCTGGCCTTCGCTCTGAGTTATGTCGTCAATGGACGACCTCTCTCTGCCAGCGCCGGTTCCAATCGACGAGGTGGCTGGCGACGAGTTTTGGGTCAGGGAACCATAGTTTCTTGTAATCTTCGCCGGTGGCGACGATCTTCTTGACCCGATCAGGCAACGCAACCTTGGTGTTGACCGGGGCGGCGTATTGCTTTGAGCTGAAACAGGTCTGCGCCTCGGTGGACAGCACCGCATCCACATATTTGAGGGCGAGATCGGGATGCGGCGCGCCCTTGGGGATCACCAGCGTCGGCTTGATGCCCACGGCGCCCTCCTTGGGATAAGCAACCGCGAGGTCCAGCCCCTTGTCGATCTGCGCGCCAGTGCGATCAGGATACCAAGGCGCTATGACGATGTCGCCGCGCTGGAACAACGATACGAGTTGGTCGGCCTGGGTATAGAGGGTCACCGAATTGTCGGCGAGCGCTTTGATCGCGGCGAAGCCGGGGTTCATGTCATCGAACGAACCGCCGCGCATCTTGTTGACGGCGAGGAGGAACTGCATGCCGGACGTCCCGGTGATGTCGCCAATCGCGATGCGCCCTCTGTATTTGGGATCGAACAGATCGTTCCACGATGTCGGCGCTGGGTCGACGACCTTGGGATTGTAAGTGATCGCCGTCGCCGAAATCTCGAAGGCGACGTAAGTGTTGTTGGGTCCGAACGCGGCTTTGTCGACGTCTGGATAGCTCGTAAGCTTGCCAGTGTCTAAGGAGGTAAGCAAACCTTCCGCGCCAATTTGGGTGGCGAGCGAATTGTCCATATAGGCGACATCGTAATTCGACTTGCCGGCGGTCGCGCGTATGGCTGCGGCGTGCTGCACGGAATTGCCGAGTTGCAGCGCCACTTTGGCCCCGGTCCGCCGCTCGAAGGGTTGGATCACGCAAGTCTTGGTGTCGTCGGCGAAAACACCGCCGAAGGTGGCGACAACAAGGTCTTCCGCCTTCGCCGCGCCGGCGAACGCTATGGTCGCCAGCGCCCCGAGAAAGGCCGCGCCGAACCGGTTCCTCTTCATCTCGCGTCTCCCTGTCATCGCGCGGCTCGCCGGTCGCGCTTTGGCCTGAGCTTACGAGAGTGCGAGATATCTTTCAAGAAAGATATTTGTGCGCTACCCTGGATTCCGGGCGGGGCGCCACGTTTGAGCGCGAGGGAATGGGCGAATCTATGGCGGCAAGAAAAGGGACGGGCGCGGCGGAGCCGGGCCGCTCGCCGGTTGAAGCGCGTCCGGCTCTCGATCTCGTTGGGCGCGGCATGGCGCAGTGGCGTCGGGAGCGGCCAGACATAGATTGCTCGGGTAAGGCGATCGTTGGACGCATTCTCCATCTCCAGGAAGCGATTCTTCGCGCCGTCAACGCCGCCCTCGCCGCGCACGATTTGGGCTATACCGATTATGCCGTGCTCGCCACGTTGCGGGTCGCTGGCGAGCCGTTCCGCATGTCTCCGTCGCAGTTGCAGTCGACGATGCTGTTTACTTCGGGCGGCGTCTCCAACCTGCTGCGCCGGGTCGAGAAGAAAGGCCTCATTCGCCGTCTCGCGGACCCTGCCGACGGACGGGCAATTCTTGTCGAGTTGACGCGCAAGGGCCTTCGTGTGGTCGAGGTTGCGATGGTTGATCACGCGGCGGTTGAGCGTCGGCTTTGCGCGATGCTGAACCGTGGGGAGAGGGAGAGTCTGGCGGGTCTGTTGAGCCGAATGATTCCGCGCGAATGCGTTTCGGCCGATGGCGAGCGCGTCAAGCGGTGAATTGAGGTTGCTGCGTCGTCCGCGCGCCGCTCCGATCGCGGACGAAGGTCATTTTCCCTGCAACCAACCGACGCTCTCGATCAGGCATTCCTTCATCCGCATCGCGGCGGGCGACAACATGCGCTGCTTCAGTTGCAACAACGACACGTCGCGGCTGATGACGGGGTCGGCGAGCAGGACCGTCTTGACGTTGACCGCGGTCGTCAGCAGTCGCGAGTTTTCCGGCAGAATGGCGATTCCCAACCCCTCGGCGATCATGCTGATGGCGGTGGTGGAGTAGCGCACTTCGTAGCGCGTCTTCACTTCCGCGCCGATCACCGCCAGAGCGCGGTCAACCATGCCGCGCAGCGGGTTCTCCTTGGCCAGACCAATCAGCGACTCGCCAGTCAGGTCGCTCCAGCGCACCGCCTCGAACTGGGCGAAGCGATGATCGGCGCGGCAGACCAGCGCGAGCCGGTCGCTGCCGAGCGTCGTCGTCTCGACTTCGGCGTCGTCGCCGGCGTAGGTGCCCAGACCGAGGTCGACCTCGTTGCGTTTGAGCGCAGGCAGGATTTCCTCTTCCGGCATGTCGCGAATTTGCACGGCGATATCGGGGTAGCGGCGCACATAGCGCGCCACCGCCGGCGGCAGGATCGTCGCCGCCAGAACAATCGCTGCGGCGACAGTGACGCTGCCGCGCCGCAGCGCGTTCAAATCGCGAATGTCGCCAACCGCGATTTCCAGATCGTCGAGAATTTTGCGCGCCTGCGGCAGAAATTCCCGCGCCGCCCGGGTCAGGTTCACCATGCGGGTGTTGCGGTCGAACAGCAGATGCTTCAACTCGCCCTCAAGCTCCTTGATCAATACGCTGACCGCGGATTGCGTCAGATTGAGATGCGAGGCGGCGAGATTGAAGCGGCCGAGATCGGCGACGGCGACGAAAGCCTGCAACTGTTTCAGCGTGACATTGGCGAACGGACGCCCCGCCAGCTCGCGAGCGCGGCGCGAGGAAGCCCCGCCCCGGATGGGATTGAAGTCGCGCGGCGTGGTCATGCGCCGGCGCCGGATAGGGGGCGACCCGTCATGCCGCAACCTCGCTTGCTTTGCGAAGCCGCGCGGCTTCGGCGGCGTCGCCCGCCATCAGTAGGCCGAGTTCGCCGAGGCGGCCGCGATCGGGCGGCAATTCGCCGGTGAAGCGGCCTTCGTAGATCACCAGTATGCGGTCGCAGAGCGCGAACAATTCCTCCAGTTCGGTGGAAATCAGCAGAATCGCCTTGCCTTTGTCGCGCTGCTCTAGCACCGCTTGCATCACGAGTTCGGTGGCGCCGATGTCGATGCCGCGGGTCAGTTGGTTGATGAGCAGAAAATCGGGGTTGCGGGCGAGCTCGCGCGCCACCACGAATTTCTGCTGGTTGCCGCCGGAGAGGCTTTGGATGGGCGTGGCGAGGCTGCGCGTGCGCACCTTGAAATGCGCGATGAGATCGCGGGTATGCGCCTCGATCGCCTTGAAATCGAGCAGCCCGTGTTTGGCGAACGGCGCGCGGTCGTAGCGTTGCAGAATGGCGTTTTCGGTCAAAGGCAGCGGCAGCACGACGCCATAGAGGTGTCGGTCCTCCGGGATGTGCGACATCGATCTTGCGTTGATGGCGCGCGACGACAGGCCGCCGATCTCCTCGCCGTTGAGTTGGACCGAGCCTTGCGACTTCGGGATCAGGCCGCCAAGCGCCAGCGCGAGTTCGCTCTGGCCGTTGCCGGAGACGCCGGCGATGCCGACGATTTCGCCGGCGCGCACCTCGAACGAGACGCCGCGCACCGCCGGCAGGCCTTGATCGTCGCGGCAATGCAAGTCCGTCACCGAAAACACCACGCGCCCCGGCTCGGCTGCGCGCTTCGGCAGGTCCATCAGCACGTCGCGCCCGACCATTTCGCGCGCCAGCTCGCGTGGGTTGGTGGCGGCGGTCGCGGCGGTGAAGACCACTTTGCCGTCGCGCATCACGCTCACCTGGTCGCTGACCCGCATCACCTCGTCGAGCTTGTGCGAAATGAAGATGACGGTCTTGCCGTCACGCACCAACCCGCGCAGGAGTTCGAGCAACCGATCGGTCTCGCCGGGCGTCAGCACCGCCGTCGGCTCGTCGAGGATCACGAGTTCGATGCCCTGATAGAGGATCTTGAGAATTTCGACGCGTTGGCGCTCGCCGACCGAGAGATCGCGCACAAGCGCATCGGGCCGGACGTCGAGACCGTAACGCCGGCTCAACGCTTCGATGTCGCGGGCGATTTCCCGCATCCGGTTCAGCACCGTCAGCGGCGCGCCGTGGCCGAGCACGTAATTTTCCGCCACCGTCAGGTTGGGGACCAGCATGAAATGCTGATGCACCATGCCGATGCGATGGCGCATCGCCTCCAGTGGCGAGCCGAGCGTCAGCGGTTCGCCCTTGAACAGAATGCGGCCCTGGTCCGGCCGCAGCACGCCGCAAACGATGTTCATCAACACGCTCTTGCCGGCGCCGTGCTCGCCGAGCAGCGCGTGAATTCCGCCTTCGCGCACGTCGAACGAGACGCCGGCGTTGGCCACGACCGGGCCGAACGCCTTGTGAATGTTGTCCAACCGCAGGATCGGCGCGTCGTTCATGATCGACTCATGCCTTGTGATAGGGGACGCCGAGCATGCTCGGCGCATCGGAGCGGTTGCGCACCAGCATCAGCGCGAAGATGGTCATGAGATAGGGCAGCGCCTGCAGCGCCTGATAGGGAATGGCGAGCGTGGGATCGGCCTGCAACTGCAATTGCAGCGCGTAGAACAGGCCGAACAGCACCGAAACAAAGAAGACGCCGATCGGCGACCAGCGCGCAAACACGACGACCGACAGCGCGATGAAGCCGCGCCCCGACGTCATGTTCTCGACGAATTGGTTGGCGTGCGCCAGCGTCAGATAAGCTCCGCCCAGACCGGCGAGAACGCCGCCGAGCAGCACCGCGGAATAGCGATAGAGGACGACGCTGCGGCCGGCGATGTCGACCGCTTTGGGGTGTTCGCCGACCGCGCGGATCGTCAGGCCGTAGGAGGTGCGGAAGACGAGGAAGCGGGCGGCGAACACGAGCGGGATTGTCAGATAGACCAGCGCGTTTTGCTGAAACAGCGCGACGCCGAGATAGGGAATTTCGCTCAAATAGGGGATGTGCAGCGGCGGCGCGATGTCGACGCCCTTGCCGGTGGAGATGAAATAGGTTCGAAACAGGAACGAGGTCAAACCTAGGCCGAGCAGGTTCAGCGCCGCGCCGACGACGATTTGATTGGCGCGGATCGAGATCGTGAACACCGCGAACAGCAGGCCGGCGAGAAAGCCGGCCGCCATCGCCGCGGCGAAGCCATAGATGAGCCCGCCGGTCGCGGAGGTGGTCGCAAAGCCGGTGAAGGCGCCGAGCAGCATGACGCCTTCGACGCCGATGTTGAGCACGCCCGCGCGTTCGCAAATGGCCTCGCCGGTGGCGGCGAAGATCAGCGGCGTCGCCAGGCGCCAGGACGCCGCCACGGTGGTGGCGAGGAAGGCGAGCGTTGCGGCCGTCGACATCGCCCGCGCCCTTAATCCGCCGGCCGCGCCACGCTGTGGCGCAGCGCGGCGAAGGCGACGATGGAGAGGATGACGAGGCCCTGGATGATGAACACCAGCACCTGCGGCACTTGCGCCGAAATCTGCATGATTTCCGAGCCCGAGCGCAAGGCGGCGAACAGGATGCCCGAGGCGATCGCCGCCAGCGGATTGTTGTTGGCGAGCAGCGCGACGGCGATGCCCTCGAAGCCATAGCCCGGCGAAATATCCTGATACAGGCGATAGTTGACGCCGTCGATCTCGATCGCCCCCGCCAGACCCGCCAGACCGCCGCTGATCGCGATGGCGAGCAGCACGTTCTTCGCGACATTGACGCCGGCATAGGCGGCGGCGCGCGGATTGAGGCCGACCACCCGCACCGCGTAGCCGGCGCTGCTGCGAAACAGGAAGACATAGACCGCGCCGGCCGCCGCCACCGCGATCAGGATGCCCAGATGCAGGCGCGTCGGCGGCAGAATGCGCGGCAGCCAGAGTTCGCGCGCGATTTTCGCCGATTGCGGATAGGGAACCACCGGGTCCTTGAGAGGTCCGGTGACGAGATAGCTGGTGAAGATGATGGCGATGTAATTGAGCATGATCGTGGTGACGACTTCGCTGGCGCGGAAATAGACGCGCAACAGGCCCGCCAGCGCCGCCCATAGCGCGCCGGCGATCGTTCCCGCGATCAGGATCAGCGCGATATGCAGGCCCGTCGGCAGCCCCGCGAAATGGACGCCGACGACGGTGGCGGCGCAGGCGCCGGCATAGAGCTGCCCCTCCGCCCCGATGTTCCAGATGCTGCAACGGAATGCGACACAAAGCCCGACGCCGATCAGGATCAACGGCGTCGCCTTGAGCAGCACTTCGGAGATCGATCGTTCGTCGGCGAAGGCGCCCACGACCATCACATTGACGACGTCGGCGGCGTGAAAACCGCTGATTTGCAACAACGCCGCGCTGACCGCGAGCGCTAGGACGACCGCCGCCACGGGCGGGAGAATGGCTGAAGCGAGCCGTCCGACGAAGCCGAACCTCGGGGCCTGGAGAGACCGGAATTGAATATCGCTCAATACGATCTCCCCATTTGCATGGCGCAGGCTTTAGCTATTTGGCGAGCGTCTTGATCTCGCCGGCGATGATCTTCGCCTTGACGGTCTCGACATATTTGCGCACGTCTTCCGGCACCGCCCGCTTCGCCTTGTCGTTGTAGATGAACTTCATCACATCGGTGTCCTTGAGGCCGAAGGCGACGTTGCTCTGCGGCAGCGCCGAGCCGTCCTTGATGCCGGCGACGATGCGCGAGACGCCGTGCGCGTAATCGGCGAGGTAGGTGCCGAGGATATTGTCGGGCGCGGTGGCGGTGATGTCGGAGAAAACGCCGAAAGTGGCGACGTTGGGGCCGGCCTCGCGCGCCGCCTGCACCGCGCCGATGCCGGCGGCGTCGGCGTCGGGAATGATGAAGTCCGCGCCATGCGCGATCATGTTGACCGCCGCCTCCTTCGCGGCGGTGACGTCCTGGAAATTGCCGATATAGACCGAGCTGACCGGCATGTCGGCCTTGGTGTCCTTGACGCCTTTGGTGAAGCCGTCGAGCGCTTCCTTGATCGGCGGGATCTCCATGCCGCCAACCAAGCCGGCGGACCTGCCCATTTTCGCGGCGATCACGCCCATCAGATAAAACGGCTGGCTGGAATCGGTGTTGAGCCCGATCACCTTGCCCTTGTGGATGCTGCTCGACGAGATGAGGAACCAGGTGTTGGGATATTCCTCGGCGACGGTCAGCGCCGCGTCCTGGAACTCGAAGCCGTGGCCGAGGATGACGTTGTAGCCCTGCGCCGCATAATCGCGGAACGCCTTCTCGAACGAGGCCGGATTCTGCTGCAATTCGACATAGGACACTTTCGCGCCGAGCTGCTTCTCGACCGCTTTCAGCGCATTGTAGGCGATGCGGTTCCAACCTTCCTCGGCGACGCTGCCGGGCACCAGCAGGCCCATCTTGAATGGGTCGGCGGCCTTCGCTGGCCCCAGCGCCATCAGGCTGGCGACGGCGCCGAGGGCGGTCAAACATTCTCTACGATCGAGTTTCATGAGCGTTCTCCCTACTGCTGCATCGAAGTTCCATAGTCCGCGATGGGTCGCCCTTTGGCGAGGACGAGCATCCGGTCGGGCCCGCCGGCGATCAACCGTTCGACATCCTCGCAATCGGTGATCGCCATATTGGCCCAGGCCCCGGCTTTGAGCCCGTAATCGGCGCCAAGACCCATCAGGCCGGCCGGAACGTGGGTGATCATGCCATAGGCGAGCGCCAACTCGCTGGCGTGCAGATGGCCGGCGAGCAGCGTCCAGCGCGCGATCTCCAGCATGTCGCCGGAGCCGGTGGGGATGAACGGATCCTGGATATTGTCGGAAGCGGCCGCGATCCTGACCCCGGCGCGCGCCAGCGGCGCGACGCGCGTCAGGCCGCGCGGCGGCAGCATGTCCTGCCCGCGCCCCTGGAGATAAAGATTGGCGGCGGGCAAGGTGATGATCCCGATGTCGAGATCGAGGATCGCGTCGCGGATGCGGGCGAACACATCGTCGCTCACCGCGCTCAGCACGCTGGCGTGGCCGAGCACGACGCGGCCGCGCATGCCGAACCGCCGCACCCGCTCGAACACCAGATCGAAGCGCTGGCGCGACGCGTCGAGATGCTCGTCCATATGCAGGTCGATCGGCTTGCCGTGACGCGCGGCGGCGGCGAACAATATGTCGAGATAGCGCTCGGGGTCCTCGGCGACCGCGACTGTGCCGCCGATCGCGTCGGCGCGCCGCGCGGCGGCGTCGATGTTGGCTTCGAGCCAGTCGTAATCCTGCCGGGGATGCGGGATCATGAAGGCGACGAGTTGCAGGGTGAGCCGGTCCGCCCAAGCGGCGCGCAGATCGCTGAGGACGTCGAGGCCGACGAAGCCGGCGTCCTTGTCGACATTGACGTGACTGCGGATCGCCGTCGCGCCGCGCCTGAGGCAGCGGGCGAGAGTCTTCGCCGCGCGCGCCTTGACGTCGTCCGGCGTCACGCCGCGCGCGAAGGCGGCGAACGCGTCGCGTGCGCCCTGCAATGTTCCGGAGGGGTTGGGCGCGAATTTGAGCGCGCCGGTCTTGTCGAGATGCTGATGCGCGTCGACGAAGCCGGGCGCGATCGTCAACCCCGATGCGTCGATCCGCGGCGTGTCCGGAGACATCGCGCCATTGTCGCCGACGCGCTCAATCCGGCCTTTGGCGGAGACGGCGATGTAGAGTTGCCGCGCCTCGCCGCGCGGGCCGGTCAGCGCCGTCGCCCCGGTCAGCAGATAGCCCGAGGGGGCGCGACGAAGGTCCTGGAGCAGCCTGTCCCACCTCATCAAGCGCCTGCCTCCTGCCGGGAGACGCTGAGTTAAGCACCGAATCATTCATTCAACAAATTGATTATTCATATCAATTATTGTGGAAAGACGAATAGTCGATCTATTGGGCAAAAGGCGCAAGCCGGGAGCGCTGCGCGAGCTAAAAAAGCGTCACTGGCGATGAGAGGCGAATAGGCGTCGAACTATATTGAAAGATCATAGTAATAGCGGGCGCAAGCGACGGTGTTTTGCGCGGTCCGCCGTAGCAAGTTGATTTATCAAGGTTTTCGCGCCACTCACGAAAATTGTTGACAATCCGCCCGACGCGTCGGATTGTTGACAATGTCGCCGCATGAGGTTTGGGCAAGAGGCTGGGATGGCGCCTGCGCAGCGCAGAAACGTAACCTTGGCGCCGGGGCTCCGGCGCGCGGCGTCGAGTGGCCCGGAGGCGGAGAATCGCGTCGTCGTCTCGGTGACGAACGCAATTCGCGAGTTTCGGCTGCGGCCGGGCGCGCGGCTGGTCGAGCGCGAGATCGCCCTGAATTCCGGCGCGAGTCGATCGGCGGTGCGCAATGGCCTGTTGCGGCTGGCGCAGAGTGGTCTGGTCGAACTCAGCCCCAATCGCGGCGCGACTATCGCGACCTGCTCGCCCAAGGAGGCGCGTGACGTCTTCGAGGCGCGCCGCGTCGTCGAGACCGCGGTGATTCGCCG
Source organism: Pseudomonadota bacterium (assembly GCA_028876585.1). The sequence continues at coordinate 10,523 of JAGWRL010000230.1, forward strand.
CCTCGTGCAGATGGCGACGCCGGAGTTGATCGCCCGGCTGCTTTCGTTGGTCGAGGACGAGCGCCAGGCTTATGGCGCGCGACGCATCGCCCAGGCGCGCCAACTGTCGCGCGAGTTTCACCTGCTGCTCGCCGAACTCGCCGACAATGCCGCGCTGACCGGCTTTCTCAAGGATCTGATCGAGAAACAACCTTTGCTGTCCTGGTCGGACGAGCGCGGCCGCGCCTGTTTTTGCGGCAATGCGGCGCATGCCGGCATCGTCGCCGCGATCGCTTGCGCCGACGCCGACGCGGCGGTCGAGCGCAACGCGCGCCATCTCGATGAACTCGAACACATGCTGATCGTCGAGCGCGAGGCGGGCGCGGCAGCCTTCGCCGCCGCGCCAAAAGGAGCCGCGCCATGATGAATTTCGCCTATCATCGGCCGCGCACGCTGGCCGAGGCCTCGCGGCTGTTGCTCGACCACGGCGAGGCCAGCCTGTTCGCCGGCGGCACCGATCTGTTCGTCGAATTGCGCGAGGGCCTGCGCCAATGCCGGCACGCGATCGACCTGAAGGCGATCGCCGAGCTTGACGGCCTGAGCTTCGACGAAGTTCGCGGCCTCAGCATCGGCGCGCTCGCCACTGCGCGCGACATCGAGACTTCGCCGATCATCGCCGCCCATTACCCCGATCTGGCCGCCGCCGCGCGTTCGCTCGGCTCGATCCAGGTGCGCAACCGCGCGACGCTCACCGGCAACATCTGCCGCGCCTCGCCGTCGGCCGACCTGTCCGCGCCGCTGCTCGCCAATCAAGCCGAAGTCGACATTCATGGCCCGGCGGGACAGCGTCTTCTGCCGATCGAGCAATTCTTTCTTGGGCCGGGCCGGACGGCGCTGGCCGCCGGGGAGATCGTCACCGCGGTGAGCGTGCCGCCTCCGCAGCCGGGCAGCGGCCGAAGCTACCTCAAACTCGGCCGACGGCAGGCGATGGAACTGGCGACGGTCGGCGTCGCCGCCGCGCTGCGCCTGGAGCAGGATCGTTGCGTGGAGGTGCGCATCGCGCTCGGCGCGGTGGCGCCGACGCCGATCCGCGCGCGCGGCGCCGAGCGCGCATTGCTCGGCCAGCCGCTGAGCCCGGCGGCGCTCGCCGCCGCCGCCGCCGCCGCGATGGCCGAATGCGCGCCGATCGACAACGTGCGCGCCTCCGCCGCCTATCGCCGCGACA
>JAGWRL010000231.1 GCA_028876585.1 Pseudomonadota bacterium
CGCCGCGACGGCCGAGGCGTTGATCGCAGCCGTGGACGGCGTCGGCTATGAAGCCAAGGCGATCGGCGGCGTCTCGGACGACACGGAAGCGTCCGCGCACGCGCAAAAGAAGGAAGCCGAGCGCCTTAACCTGCGGCGGGACTTGACCCTCGCCGCCGTTCTCACCGCGCCGGTGTTTCTCATGGAGATGGGCGCGCATGTCGTGCCCGGCCTGCACGGTTTCATCGACTCCGCCATCGGTATGCAGGCGAGCTGGTACGTGCAGTTCGCGCTGACGACGCTCGTCATGCTCATTCCCGGCCGCAGGTTCTATACGAAGGGCTTGCCGGCGCTCTGGCGCTTCGCTCCGGACATGAACTCGCTGGTGGCGGTCGGTTCGCTGGCCGCCTACGGCTATTCGCTGGTCGCGACCTTCGCGCCGCGCCTGCTGCCGGCGCAGGCGGCGCATGTCTATTACGAAGCCGCGGCGGTCATCGTCACGCTGATCCTGCTCGGCCGTTATCTCGAAGCGCGGGCGAAAGGGCGCACGTCCGAGGCGATCCAGCGGCTCGTCAAGCTTCAGCCCAAGACCGCCCGCGTGCGTCGTAACGGCCAAGTCACGGACGCTCCGCTCGCCTCCGTCGCCGCCGGCGACGTCGTAGAAGTGCGGCCCGGCGAGCGCGTTCCCGTCGACGGCGAGGTGATCGAAGGCGAGAGCTATGTCGACGAGTCCATGATCTCGGGCGAGCCGGTCCCGGTCGCCAAGAGCGCGGGCGCCTTAGTGGTCGGCGGCACGGTCAATCAGACGGGCGCCTTCGCGTTCCGCGCCACGGCGGTCGGCGGCGACACCGTGCTGGCGCAGATCATCCGCATGGTCGAGGAGGCGCAGGGCGGCAAGCTGCCGATTCAGGCTCTGGTCGACCGGGTGACGCTGTGGTTCGTGCCCGCCGTCATGGGGCTGGCGGCGCTGACCTTCGCGGCCTGGCTCGTCTTCGGCCCCTCGCCGGCCCTCACTTTCGCGCTGATCAACGCCGTCGCGGTGCTGATCATCGCCTGCCCCTGCGCGATGGGCTTGGCCACGCCGACCTCGATCATGGTCGGGACCGGTCGCGGCGCGGAGCTGGGCGTGCTGTTCCGCAAGGGCGAGGCGCTGCAATCGCTGCGCGACGCCAAGGTCGTGGCGCTCGACAAGACCGGCACGCTGACCCAAGGCAAGCCCGCGCTGACCGACCTCGAACCGAGCGAGGGCTTCGACCGCGAAACGGTGCTGACGCTGGTCGCCGCCGTGGAGGCCAAGTCGGAGCACCCGATCGCGCGCGCCCTCGTCGAAGCCGCCGCCGGACGGGACCTGCCGCCGGTCGCCGCCTTCGAATCGGTGACCGGCCTCGGCGTGAAGGGGCAGGTCGGCGGGCGCAGGATCGAGATCGGCGCCGACCGCTACATGGCGAAGCTCGGTCTCGATGTCGGCGCCTTCGCCGCAGCCGCGCAGCGCCTCGGCGAAGAGGCGAAGTCGCCGCTCTACGCGGCGGTCGACGGCAAGCTCGCGGCGATCCTGGCGGTGGCCGACCCGATCAAGCCGACGACGCCGCCAGCGATCAAGGCCTTGCACGACCTCGGCTTGAAAGTGGCGGTGATCACCGGCGACAACGCGCGCGCCGCCCACGCCATCGCCGCCCGTCTTGGCATAGACGAGGTCGTCGCCGAGGTTCTGCCGGAAGGCAAGGTCGAGGCGGTTCGCCGCCTGAAGGCCCGCTACGGCAAGCTTGCCTTCGTCGGCGACGGCGTCAACGACGCCCCGGCGCTGGCGGAGGCCGACGTCGGCTTGGCCATCGGCACGGGCACGGACATCGCCATTGAGGCGGCGGATGTGGTGCTGATGTCGGGCAGCCTGCAAGGCGCGCCGACCGCCATCGCGCTGTCGAAGGCGACCCTCGGCAACATCCGCCAGAACCTGTTCTGGGCCTTCGCGTACAATATCGCGCTGATCCCCGTCGCGGCGGGCGCGCTCTATCCGGCGTTCGGCGTGTTGCTGTCGCCCGTGTTCGCCGCCGGCGCGATGGCGCTGTCGAGCGTGTTCGTGGTCGGCAACGCGTTGCGGCTGCGCCGCTTCCAGCCTGCGAGGTAGCCCATGAACATCGGCGAAGCGGCGAAGGCGTCGGGCGTCTCGGCCAAGATGATCCGCTACTACGAACAGACCGGCCTCATCCCGCCGGCCGGCCGCAAGGCGTCGGGCTACCGCGACTATTCCGAAGCCGACGCGCACAGGCTGCGGTTCGTCCGCCGCGCCCGCGACCTCGGCTTCTCCGTCGCCGAAATCGGCGATCTGCTCGGGCTCTGGCGCGACACTTCGCGGCGCAGCGCGGATGTCAAGCGGCTCGCGCGGGCGCATATCGCGGACCTCGAAAAGAAGATCGCCGGGTTGCAGGACATGGCGCGCGAGCTGACCGCGCTGGTTGACGCCTGCCACGGCGACGACCGCCCGCATTGTCCAATCCTGACCCGGCTGGAGACGGACGCGCCGGTCGCGAGACGGCCCGAGGCTTGACCCTCTACCCCCTAGGGGGTAGGGGTCAGGCGATGAAACACGCCTCGCATCCCGACATCGTCAAGCGCCTGAAGCAAGCGCATGGGCAGATCGCCGCGATCCTCACGATGTTCGAGGAGGAGCGCGGCTGCCTCGAACTCGCGCAGCAGATGCAGGCCGTCGAGAGTGTGATCCATGCCGCCAAGCGCGCGCTGATCCAGGACCACATGGAGCATTGCCTCGGCGACGCGGCGGCGCGCGACGAGATCAACGCCAAGGAGGCGTTGCGCGAGTTCAAGGCGCTCTCGAAATACCTATAGGCGGCCCATGCAATCCCTCACCGATCTACTCCAGCAGGGCGCGTCGCACGCCTGGCTTTTCCTGCCGACCGCCGTGCTGCTCGGCGCGCTGCACGGGCTGGAGCCCGGCCATTCCAAGACCATGATGGCCGCCTTTATCATCGCGGTGCGCGGCACGGTCACGCAGGCGGTGCTGTTGGGGCTGTCGGCGGCGATTTCGCACACCGCGGTCGTCTGGATCGTCGCGCTCGGCGGGCAATATCTCGGCCGCGCCTACGCCGCCGAGGCCATAGAGCCCTATCTGCAAATCGCCTCGGCCCTCATCGTCGCCGGCGTCGCGCTGTGGATGATCTGGCGGACGCGGCGGGAGCATGATCACGAACACGACCACCATCACCACCATGCTCACGGCCACGGCGAGGAAAGCCGCCGCATCGACACCGGCCATGGCGTACTCACGCTGGAGATCCACGAGCATGACGCGCCGCCGCGTTTCCGTCTGACGGTGGAGAGCGGGCAGGGCTGGCGCGCGCAGGACGTCGTCCTCGTCACCGAGCGGGCGGACCAGTCGCGGCAGGCTTTCGCCTTCGTCGACAAGGGCGACTATCTCGAAAGCGTCGAGGAAATCCCCGAGCCGCACGATTTTCTCGCCCGCCTTACGCTGACGCACGGCGGTCACGCGCACGACTACGACGTCACCTTTGTTGAAGCGGCGCACGCGCACGAACACGACCCGCTGCACGACGAAGCGCGCGGCTTGGCTCTCGTCGAGGGCGGCGAATACATGGACGCGCATGCACGCGCCCACGCCGACGACATCGCCCGCCGCTTTCGCGGCCGCGAGGTCACCACCTGGCAGATCGTGCTGTTCGGACTGACCGGCGGCCTGATTCCGTGTCCGGCGGCGATCACCGTGCTGCTGCTTTGCCTGCAACTCAAGCGGCTCGCGCTCGGCGTCACGCTGGTTGGCGGCTTCAGCCTCGGCCTTGCGATCACCATGGTGTCCGCCGGCGCCATCGCCGCGCTCGGCGCCCGGCACGCGCAGAAGCGGTGGTCGGGCTTCGGGAGTTTCATTCGCCGCGCGCCCTACGCCTCCGGCGCGCTCATGTTGCTGGTCGCCGCTTATATGGGCGTCTCCGGCTGGATGGGGCTCGCGGCGGTGTAGCCGAAGCCGCCGCGCGGACGTTTTCGCTGGCGAAGCCCGCACGCGGGGGCGGATCGAGGGATATCGATGGCGCACCATCATCACGACCACGAGCATGATCACGGTCATGTCCAAGGCCATGCCCACGCTCCGGCGAATTTCGGCAAGGCTTTCGCCATCGGCATCGCCCTCAATGCCGGCTTCGTCGTCGTCGAGGCGGTTTTCGGCGTCATCGGCCATTCCGTCGCCTTGCTCGCCGACGCCGGCCACAATCTCGGCGACGTGCTCGGCCTCGCGGTGGCCTGGGTCGCGAGCGTCCTGGTCCAGCGCGCGCCCTCGGCCCGCTACACCTATGGGCTGCGCGGCTCCTCCGTCCTCGCCGCGATGTTCAACGCCGTGTTCCTGCTCGTCGCGGTCGGCGCTATCTCCTGGGAGGCGATCCAGCGGCTCGGAACGCCGGAGCCGGTCGCAGGCAAAACCGTGATGATCGTCGCGGCGGTCGGCATCGTCGTCAACGGCGTGACCGCGTGGCTTTTCGCCTCCGGGCGGAAGGGCGACATCAACCTGCGCGGGGCCTTTCTGCACATGGCGGCCGACGCGCTGGTCGCCGCCGGCGTCGTTGTGGCTGGCCTCGTCATTCTGCTGACGGGCTGGCTCTGGCTCGATCCCGTGGTCAGCCTCGGAATCAACGCTGTCATAGTCTGGGGAACCTGGGGCCTGCTGCGTAGCTCCGTCAACATGTCGCTCGACGCCGTGCCGCCGGAGATCGACCCGGCAGAGGTGCGCGCCTTCCTGTCTTCGCGGCCCGGCGTCGCGGCGACCCACGACCTGCACATATGGCCGATGAGCACGACCGAGACCGCGCTGACCTGCCATATCGTCATGCCCGGCGGCCATCCCGGCGACGCGTTCCTCCACGACCTCGCCGAGGAATTGGGGCGCCGGTTCAAGATCAGGCATCCGACGGTGCAGATCGAGGTCGATCCGCATCTCGCCTGCGCGCTCGCGCCCGAGGACGCGGTTTGAGCCGCGCGGAGCCGGCCGCGCCCGCGACGAAAATTCCTCGTCCTATATGGGCGCTGGGGTTCGTCTCGCTGCTGATGGACGTCTCCTCGGAGATGATCCATGCGCTGCTGCCGGTCTATCTGGTGGACGTCCTCGGCGTCTCCTTCGTCGAAGTCGGCTGGATCGAGGGGATAGCCGAGGCGACGGCCTCAATCGTCAAAATCTTCTCCGGCGCCGTCTCGGATTGGTTCGGCCGGCCCAAGCTGCTCGCCGTCTCGGGTTATGGCCTCGCCGCGCTGGTGAAGCCGATCTTTCCGCTCGCCGGCGGCGCGGGCGGAATTGTCGCCGCGCGCTTTCTCGACCGCGTCGGCAAGGGAATACGCGGCGCGCCGCGCGACGCGCTGGTCGCCTCGATCTCGCCGCCCAACCTGCTCGGCGCCAGCATCGGCCTGCGGCAGGCGCTCGACACGGTCGGCGCCTTCCTCGGGCCGCTCGCGGCGGTCGCCTTGATGTGGGCGACGGCGGACAGCTACCGCGCGGTGTTCTGGGTGGCGGTGCTGCCGGCCTTCCTGGCGGTCGCCGTGCTTGCCTTCGGCGTCCGGGAGCCGGAACGGACGGGGCGCGCCGGGCAGTTTCCCCTGCGCTGGTCGGAGATGAAGCAACTGGGGCCGGCGTTCTTGCGCGTCGCGGCCATCGCCGCGGTATTCGGTTTGGCGCGGTTCAGCGAAGCCTTCCTGATCCTGAAGGCGCAGGCGGTCGGGCTGCCCGTGGCCCTCGCACCGCTGGTGCTCGTCCTAATGAATGCGATCTACGCCGCCGCTGCCTATCCGGTCGGCGCGCTTTCCGACATCGTCGGGCGGCGCGGCTTGCTAGCGCTCGGCATGGGCGCGCTGATCGCAGCCGACGCCACGCTGGCTTTCGCCGGCGGGCTCTGGCTCGCGGGCCTAGGGATCGCGCTCTGGGGCCTTCATATGGGCCTGACGCAGGGGCTCCTGTCCGCGCTCGTCGCCGACGCCACGCCGCAGGGAC
>JAGWRL010000026.1 GCA_028876585.1 Pseudomonadota bacterium
ACGCGGCGGTGGCGGAGAGCGCCGGCCACGCCGTGCATGTGTTCGAAGGCGATCCCGCCAATTTCAAGGTGACGACGATGAGCGATCTCTCCGCCGCGGCCGAGCGGCTGGCCCCTGGTCTGACCGACGTGCGTGTCGGCCAGGGCTTTGACGTGCACGCTTTCGCGGAAGGCGACGCGGTGTGGCTCGGCGGGGTGAAAATCCCGCACAGCCGCAAGCTCGACGGCCATTCCGACGCCGACGTGGTGCTGCACGCGCTTTGCGACGCCATCTACGGCGCGCTGGGGGATGGCGACATCGGCGCGCATTTCCCGCCCTCGGAGGCGAAATGGCGCGGCGCGGCCTCCTCGATCTTCCTCGCCCATGCGGCGGAGCGCGTGCGCGCGCGCGGCGGCAAAATCGCCCATCTCGACGTCAACCTGGTGTGCGAGGCGCCGCGCGTCGGCCCGCATCGCGAGGCTATGCGGGCGCGCATCGCCGAGATCGCGGGGATTTCCATCGACCGCGTCGGCGTCAAGGCGACGACGGCGGAGAAGCTCGGCTTCGTCGGCCGCGGCGAGGGCGTCGCCTGCATGGCGCTGGCGACGGTGCGGCTGCCCGAGGGCTAATCGCCCAGCCCGCGCAGCGCTTCAATCAGCGCGGCGTCGAACCGCTCCGGATGCTGGATCTGCGGCGCGTGACCCGCGTCGGGGAAGGCGATCAGCCGCGCGCCGGGAATCGCCGCCTTCGCGCGAGCCGCCAGTTCCGCGTAATGGCCCAACTTCGCGCGCACCTCGGGCGGCGCGAAATCCTTGCCGATGGCGGTGGTGTCCTTCATCCCGATCATCAGCACGGTGGGGACTTTGATCAGCCCGAACTCGTAGACCACCGGCTGCGTAAAAATCATGTCGTCGATCCGCGCGGTTGCGTCGGCGAAGACCTCGCGGCCCGGCCCCTGCGCCAAACCCGCCAGCATGTCGACCCAACGGTCGTAGGGCGGCGCCCAGGCGCCGGCGTAATAGGTCGATTGCTCATAGGCGCGGATCTTCTCCGCCGTCAGCGCGAGTTCGCGCTGACGCCATTGATCGACCGTCGGCGCCGGGACGCCGAGCGCCTTGCCATCCTCCAGGCCGATCGGATTGACGAGGACCAGCGCCCGCGTCTCGGCGGGGAACATCAGGCCATAGCGCGCCGCGAGCATGCCGCCGGTGGAATGGCCGACGACGATCGCGCGCGTGATCTCCAGCGAATGCAGCAGCGCATGGGTGTTGTTGGCGAGTTGCTGGAAGCTGAATTGATAGGCGCGCGGCTTCGAGGATTTGCAGAACCCGATCTGATCGGGCGCGATCACGCGATAGCCTTGCGCCGCGAGATCGGCGATCTGGCGCTCCCAGGTCGCGGCGCAGAAATTCTTGCCATGCAGCAGCACGACGGTCGCGCCGTTCGGTTTGCCCGGCGCGACGTCCATAAAGCGCATCGTCAGCCGCTCGCCCTGCGAATCGAGGGCGAAGTCGTGCACGGGATAGGGATAGTCGAACCCCTGCAATTCCGGGCCATAGGGCGCGGCGGCGGCGGGCGACGTCAGGACGGCGGCGAGAGCGAGGGCGGCGGGACGCATCGCGCGACTAAGGCGGCGCCAATCCGGCGATTTGGCGGCCGGCCGCGAACACGCAAACGAAAGGACCCCGGCGCATGAGAGCGACAACGGGGTCCGGGTTTCGTCGCGTGAGTCGGCGCATAGACGCCGCTGCAGCGAACATTACACTGGATGAGAGCGTTTTGATTCCGCGCCGAGATCGAGGACTTCTCGCGCCTCGACGTGGAGGATTGCAAGTTGTTTGGTAGAGCGCGTCCGCATCCGACCGGTCAGGTGCAGCGCGCAAGTCCGACCCGATGCGGGTCAGTTCAGATGCCAGGGTGGAGTCATCGCGCCTCCATTCTTATGCGGCCACAGGGACCGTCCCTCGTCGCGAAAGCAACATGCCCCCTCGCGACAGTTGAAGTCTGCGCCCATGTCACAAAACTGTCAATTCAACTTTCGCGAAATTCGCGCCGCCGCCGCGGTTCGCACTTGCGAAGACGCGCGTCGCTTATTATAAGCTAGCACATCATAAACCCTGGCGACTGATGCCCTCCTTCTCCACCGAACGCGAAATCGGTTTCGCGCTGCACGACGTTGGGCGCATGTTGCGCACCTTCGCCGACCAGCGCGCGCGCGACCTCAACACGACGCGGGCGCAATGGGCGGTGCTTGTGCGGTTGCAGCGCTGTCAGGGCGTCAAGCAGTCCGAACTCGCCGAATCGCTCGATCTGGCGCCGATCACCCTGGCGCGGCTGATCGACAAGCTGACGGCGGCCGGGCTGGTCGAGCGGCGCGACGACGCCAACGACCGCCGCGCCAACCGGCTGTTCCTGACCGACAAGGCCGGGCCGACGCTGGAGAAGCTCGGCGCGCTCGGCGAGGACCTGATGGGCCGCGCGCTCGCGGGTCTGGAGCCGCAAACGCTCGTGTGCCTGCGCCAGGCTCTGGAGCGCATACGCCACAATCTGAAGACCGAACTGCAAACGGGAGTTTGAGTTGACGCAAGCGACGGCCACCATGCGCGACCGCGCGCCCGAGCCGACCGGCCCGACCGCGCCGACCGCCCCCGCGCGGCCGATCCCGCCGCCGCCGGTCGCCGCCAGCCAGCGCAGGAAGCGCAACGGTCTGCGCCGATTCGTGCTGCT
>JAGWRL010000232.1 GCA_028876585.1 Pseudomonadota bacterium
GCCGACATCGACGACGCGGTCGCCGCCGCCAAGCGCGCGGCGCCGGGCTGGGCGGCGACGCATGCCGACGCGCGGGCGCGCATCCTGCATCGCGCGGCGGATTTGATCGAGGCGCGCCTGCCCGAAATCGCCGACCTGCTGACGCGCGAACAGGGCAAACCGATTCCCGACGCGGCGAAGGAGATCAGCTTCGGCGTCGAGGTGATCCGCTATTACGCCGAGGAGGGACGGCGGATCGGCGGCGTCTTGCGCGCCTCCTCGCGCAGCGACATGCGCAGTCTCGTCGTGTCGTCGCCGGTCGGCGTCGTCGGCGCGATCACGCCGTGGAACTATCCCGTCGATCTCTACGCCTGGAAAGTCGGGCCGGCTCTGGCGGCCGGCTGCACGCTGGTCGCCAAGCCGCCGCACGAGACGCCGCTGGCGATCGGTCTCGTCGCGCAATGTTTCGCCGACGCGGGCCTGCCGACGGGCGTGCTGAACGATATTCCCGGGACCGGGCCGGACGCCGGCGCCGCGCTCGCCGCGCACCCGGATGTGCGCATGATCACCGCCACCGCATCAGTTACCGCCGGTCAGGCGATGATGCGCGCGGGCGCGCAGACGTTGAAGCGCCTGACGCTCGAACTCGGCGGCCAGTGTCCGTTCGTCGTGCTCGACGACGCCGACATCGAGGAAGCGGCGGCGGCGGCGGCGCGGCGGTCGTTTTCCAACATGGGCCAGATCTGCATCGCGGTGAACCGCATCGTCGTCGCCGCGCCGGTCTACGACGCGTTCCTGCAAGCGCTGGCGGCGGCGGCGAACAAGATCGAACTTGGCCACGGCGTCGAGCCGGGCGTGCTCTATGGGCCGGTGCTGCACGAGGGGGTGCGGCGGCGCACGCAGGCGCATCTCGACGACGCGCTCCGCCACGGCGGCCGGCTGATCGCCGGCGGCGCGGCGCCGAAGGGCGCGGGCTTCGACCGCGGCTTTTTCTTCCGCCCGACGGTGGTCGAAGGCGCCGACGACGCGGCGCGGGTGATGACCGAGGAGAGCTATGGCCCGATCGCCGCCGTGCGCAAAGTGCGCGACGACAACGAAGCGCTGGCGGTCGCCAACGCCCTGCCCTACGGGCTGGCGGCCTATGTCTATTCGCGCGATCTCGAACGCGCCTGGGCCTTCGCGGAGCGGCTCGAAAGCGGCGCCGTCGGCGTCAACGTCAACGACACCACCGAGCTTCAGGCGCCGTTCGGCGGCTGGAAACTGTCCGGCCTGGGGCGCGAACTGGGGCCGGAAGGCCTGACGCAATACCGCGAGACGAAGCACATCCGCATGCGGGTGCGGGCGCGATAGAGGCTACGCCGAGGGCCGCGCCCGGCCCGGCGCCTTGCGGGCCGTGCGCGGCGTTTCGAGACGATCGCGCAACCGTTCGATGAACGCCCGCGCGGCGGTGGAGAGCGTGCGGTCGCGGCGGTAGAGCGCGACGACCTCGCGCGAGATCGGCGGATCGCTCAACGGAATGGCGGCGACCTCGCGCCCCGCCAGCGCCCGCTTGGCGTAACCGGGCAGAACCGAAACGCCGAGCCCCGCCTCCACCAGCGCAATGGCGGTGGTGATCTGCGTCACCTCGTAAGCCGGCGACAGCGTCGCCTCCACGGCGGCGAAGCCCACTTCGGTCAGCAAGCGAATGCCGCTATCGCGCGTCAGCGTCACCAGCGGCTGGTCCCGCAGGGTGCGCCACTTCACCTGCGCCTCCTTGGCGAGCCGGTCGTCGGAGCGGCAGAACAGCATGAGATTGTCGCGCAGCACCGTCAGCCGCTCCAGCCGCTTCTCGTCGGGCGAGAACGTGCCGACGCCGATCTCGGAGCGGCCCGACAGCACGCGCTCGACGATCCGCTCGGTGCCGACGTCCGCCAGTTCAACCCTGACATCGGGATGCGCGGCGGCGAACGAGGTGAGCACCGGCGGCAGCAGCGTCGCCGCGAGAAATGGAGGGGCGGCGACGCGCACCAATCCCTGCCGCAGCGCGGCCAGATCGCGCACGGTTTGCACGGCGCGCTCGATCTCCTCCATGCCTTTTTCGAGCTGGTCGCGGAAGGCGGCGCCGGCTTCCGTCAGTTCGACGCGCCGGGTGGTGCGGTCGAACAGCCGCACCGCCAGACTGGCCTCAAGCTCGCGCACGGCCTGGCTGACCGCCGGCTGCGCGGTGTTCAACTGCGCGGCGGCGCGCGAGAAATTACCCGTCCCGGCGACGGCGAGGAAGGCTTCGATCTGGCGGATGGTCAGTTGCATTCATAAGCGCTCCGTATCAAATCATATGATCAATCACGTTTGTCGTATATATGAAATCCTGCTCTAATTCCTCCGCCGCTGGTCGATCCCGCGTTGAACGAAGGACTTGGCATGAAATACAGCCGCAAGGACGCCAAGACCCACGCGCGCGCCACGATGAAGGGGATCTGGGCGGCGGCGCTTATGCCGTTCCGCGACGATCTGTCTATCGACGAAGACGGGTTTCGCCGCAACGTCGAGCACTGGATCGCCGATCTCGGCATCGACGGCTTCTTTGTCGCGGGCAAGCAGGGCGAATTTTTCGCCATGTCGGTCGATGAGCGCAAGCGCGCCTTCGACCTCGCGGTCAAGGCTTGCGCCGGACGCGCGCAGACGATCATGAGTTGTTCCGACCAGAACATGGACGTGGTGATTGATCTGGCGCGCCATGCGCAGGCGTGCGGCGCGGATTACATCGTCGTCCACGCTCCGGTGCTGCATTTCCTCAAAGCGCGCGACGAGACGCTGCTGCGCTATTACGAGACCATCGCCAGCAAGGTCGATATCGGGATCGCGCTATGGTCGCACCCGGATTCGGGCTATCTGATGAGCCCTGAACTGTGCAACCGTTTGGCTGATATCGAGACGGTGGTGGCGATCAAATATTCCGTGCCGCGCGAGATGTATGCGCGGCTGACGGCGCTCGCCGGCGACCGCATCCTTGTCTCCACCGCCTCGGAGGTCGAGTGGCTGGACAACATATTGGAGCTTGGCTGGCGGCTCTATCTCTGCTCCTCGCCGCCCTATCTGATCCAGACCGCCGCCGACCGACGCATGCGCGCCTATACCGATCTCGCCTTCGCCGGCAAGGCGGCGGAGGCGCGGGCGTTGCGCGACAGCCTCGATCCCGTGCGCCGCGCCTTGCAGGAGACGCGGCCGGCCGAGAAGCCGCACGCGCATCAGAAATACTGGCAGAGCCTGCTGGGTCAGGCCGGCGGGCGCGTCCGGCCGCCGATGCTGGAGCTTACCGCGTCGGAGCAGCGGGCGACCCGCGAAGCTTTCGAGATGTGCGGATTGAAAACCGCCTGAGGGCGGAAGGAGGAACCATGTCGCGACTGAGCGCTTTCAACTTTCAGAAATGGATCGACGAACACAAGCATCTGTTGAAGCCGCCGGTCGGCAATCAGCAGATCTGGAAGGACGCCGACCTGATGGTGACGGTGGTTGGCGGGCCGAACCGGCGCACCGACTATCACGACGACCCGGTCGAGGAATTCTTCTACCAGATGAAGGGCGACATGGTGCTGAAGCTGCACGACACGAAGTCCGGCGAGTTCTATGACGTGCCGCTGCATGAGGGCGACATTTTCATGCTGCCGCCGCACATGCGCCATTCGCCGCAACGCCCGCAGGAAGGCTCCATCGGCCTCGTCATCGAGCCGAAGCGCCCGGAAGGCGCGTTGGACGCGTTCGAGTGGTACTGCTTCGATTGTCACCATCTCGTGCATCGCGCGGAAGTCGATCTCGTCTCGATCGTCGACGACCTGCCGCCGGTCTACGCCGCCTTCTACGGCGATGAGAAGGCGCGCACCTGCCGCAACTGCGGCTCCATCCATCCCGGCAAGGAACCGCCGGCGGGTTGGGTGAAACTGTAGCCGCGGGCTGATGGCGGGGTCTGAGATGCGGCTCGTGCTGGTGGGCTGGGGCGCCATCACGCGCCGGGTCGCCGGCTTGCTGGCGGAGCGCGCCGCGCCGGTGCGCGTGGTCGCCGTCGCCGTGCGCGACCGCGCGGCCGTGCGCGCGCAAACGCCGCCGTCGGCGCGGATGATCGCCGATCCCGCCGAACTCGCCGATCTCTCGGCCGATTTCGTCGTCGAAGCCGCCAGCCGCGCCAGCGTCGCGCCTTGGGCGCGCGCCGCCCTGGGGCTCGGCCTGCCGATCGCGGTCTCCTCCACCTCGGCCTTCGCCGCGCCCGAGTTGTTGCCGGAACTTGTCGCCTTGGCGCGGCGCACCGGCGGCGCGGTGCTCATTCCCCCCGGCGCCCTGGGCGGCATCGACGCGCTTGCGGCGGCGGGGCGGCTCGGCCTCGCGTCGGTCACGCATGAAATCGTCAAGCCGCCGGCCGCCTGGCGCGGCACGGCGGCCGAAACGCTGTGCGATCTGGAGCGGCTCGCCGCGCCGGCGGTGTTGTTCGAGGGCAGCGCGGCCGAGGCGGCGGCGGCGTTTCCGCAAAACGCCAATGTGGCGCTGATCACCGCGCTGGCCGGGCTCGGACCCGAGCGCACCCGCCTGCGTCTCGTCGCCGACCCCGCCGCCACGCTCAACGGCCATCGCATCCACGCCGAGGGAGATTTCGGCCGGCTCGACATCCGCCTGGAAAACCGCCCGCTGGCCGCCAATCCGAAATCCTCGGAATTGACGGCGCTCAACCTCGTCCGGTTGATCGAGAACCAGTTCGCGCCGCTGCGGGTTTGATCACGCGAGCTATTCGGCGAACTTGCCGCCCGACGGCCGCAAGCCTTCGTCGATCTGATGGGAAACGTTCTTGATCACGGTGTAATGGTGCAGCCCCTCGGAGCCGCCCTCGCGCCCCAGCCCGCTTTCCTTGACCCCGCCGAACGGGGTTTCCGCGACCGAGGCTTCCAGCGTGTTGATCGAGAGGTTGCCCGCCTCCACCTCGCGCATCAACCGGTCGGCGTTGGCGGCGGAGCGGGTGAAGGCGTAGGCGGCCAGGCCAAACGGCAAAGCGTTGGCTTTTGCGATGGCCTCGTCGAGCGAGGCCACGGGGTTGATGATTGCGAACGGGCCGAACGGCTCCTCGCGCAACGCCTGCGCGTCGTCGGGCGCCTCGGCGATCGCGGTGGGCGGGAAGAAAAAGCCTTTGCCGCCGGTCGGCTCGCCGCCGCACAGCAATCGCGCGCCCCTTCTCGTCGCGTCCGCGCTCAAAGCCGCCAGGGCGTCGATCCGGCGGGCGTTGGCGACAGGCCCCATCTGCGTCTGCGGGTCGAGGCCGTCGCCGACGCGGATCGAGCGGGCCTTTTCGACGAACGCCTCGGTGAAGCGCTGATAGAGCCGCTCGGCGACGAAAAAGCGGGTCGGCGAGGTGCAGACCTGGCCGGCGTTACGATATTTGCGGCTGGCCGAGGCGACGCCGGCCACGACCGGGTCGGCGTCGTCGCACACGATCACCGGCGCATGGCCGCCAAGCTCCATCAGCGCCGGCTTCATATGCCGGGCCGCGAGTTCGGTCAGATGCTTGCCGACAGCAGTGGAACCCGTGAACGCGACCAGCCGGATTTGTTCCTTCGGAATCAGGAACTCCGAAATGCGCGCCGGCACGCCGAACACGAGGTTGAGCACGCCCGGCGGCAGGCCCGCCTCCTCCAGCGCGCGCGCGATATGCACAACCCCGGTCGGCGTCTCCTCCGACGCCTTCATGATGACGGAACAACCCGCCGCGATGGCGCCGCCGATCTTGCGCGCGGGCTGGCTCATCGGGAAATTCCACGGCGAGAAGGCGGCGACCGGCCCGATCGGCTCCTGCAACACGATATAGCGGATGCCGATTTCGCTCGGGATGACCCGGCCGTAGAGCCGCACGCATTCGCCCGCGTCCCATTCGAAGAACTCACAGCCGCGGATCACTTCGAGCCGCGCTTCCGCAAGCGGTTTGCCATTCTCCAGCGTGATCGAACGGGCGATCTCCTCGCGGCGCTGGCGCAGCAGCGCGGCGGCGCGCAGCAGAACCTGGGCGCGCTTGGCCGGGGCGGTGCGTTTCCAAATGCGGAAGCCGTCGGTCGCGGCGCTCAGCGCCTCCTCAAGATCGGCCTCGTCGGCGACCGCGACGGTTGCGACGATTTCTTCATTGGCGGGGTTGACGATCGGCAGGACTTTTGCGGTCTTTCGCCAGCGGCCGCCGAGATAGAGCTGGACATCGGAGGCCAAGGCCATCGGGGCTTTCCTTCAGATCCGCATGGGCCGGATCGGCCGCTCCGTCAGGAATGCGGCCTCGCGGATCATCTGACAATGCGCATAGATAGAATGAATTCATGCGAAAGCCGTCTAAATAAGCCCACATGGCGCGGCGCGTCCTACTCATACGCAAATCAGCTTAATTCATAGCAATTATTCATCTTGAATATAGACCTGCGGCTTGAAACCATTGCCTAGATAAGGCGTCGGGAGGACAACCATGAGCGGCGGACCGGAGTCGGACATCGACCTCTTCGACGCGGCGGCGATCGAAAACCCCTATCCCCTGTACCAGCGCCTGCGGGACCTGGGGCCGGCGGTGTGGTTGACGAAGAACCAGATGTGGTGTCTTCCCCGCTACAAGGAGGTGCGCGACACGTTGTTTGATTGGCGCCGCTTCACGACCTCGCGCGGCGTCGCTATGGACAACGCCGTCAACGAAGCGACTTCCGGCCCCGGCCGCGCCAACTCGCTCACCAGCGATCCGCCGCTGCACGACGAGATCAGGCGGATCACCGGCGCGCCGCTGCAACCGCGCGCGTTGGAATCCATCAAGGATAGAATTGTGCAAACGGCGCACCAGATCGTCGCCGACGTCTGCGCCCGCAAGAGCGTCGACGGCATGAAGGACATCGCTCAGGTGCTGCCGCTGACTGTTGTCTCCGATCTCGTCGGATTGCCCGATCATGGGCGCGAGTCGATGTTGCGCTGGGCCGCCGCGACGTTCAACGCGATGGGGCCGATGAACCAGCTCGGCGTCGAGGCGCTGCCGCAAATCCGCGAGCTGCATCAGTTCTGCATCAAAGACGCGGTGCCGGGAAAACTCAAGCCCGACGGCTGGGCCGCCCGGATCTATGAAGCCGCCAGCCGCGGCGAAGTCGCGGTGGAGCAATGTCCGGGCATGATGCGCGAGTATATTGGGCCGGCGCTCGACACCACGATCTTCGGCATCGGGCATCTGCTGCGCCTGCTTGGCGAAAACCCCGAGCAATGGGCGCTGCTACGGGCCGATCGATCGCTGGTTCCGCACGCCATCAACGAAGCTCTGCGCATGGAAGCGCCGGTTCGCTCGTTCACGCGCTATGTTCGCGAGGAAGCGACATTCGGCGACGTCACCATCGCGCAAGGCGGCCGGTTGATGGTGCTGTACGGATCGGCCAATCGTGATGAACGCAAATGGGCGCGCCCCGATGCGTTCGACATCACACGAAGACCGTCCGATCACCTGGCGTTCGGCTATGGAATCCATGCCTGCGGCGGCATGCATCTGGCGCGAATGGAGATCGCCGCATTGCTGAACGCGATGCTGGACCGCATTGTGTCCTTCACAGTTGGCGCGCCAAAAATTGTCGCCAACAACACGCTGCGAGGATACGAGTCGCTGCCGGTCACCCTCACGGTGAATTAACGCCGAAGGCGCGACTGTTCCCTGCCGTTGCGTTCAACGAGCCAGCGGCTCCGTCAGCGCCGCGACGGCCAGCAAACGATGATCGCTGTGCCATTTGCCGACGATCTGCAACGCCATCGGCAGGCCCTCCGCCGTCGCGCCGCAGGGAATCGATATGGCGGGATGCCCCGTGAGGTTGAAGGGGAACGTGTAGGGATACCAGCCGCCGCGCAGCGTGCCCGCGGGCTGACCGTCGATAAGAATGGGGCCGTCGGGGAGTTGCGGCCCCAGGGGCAGCGGCGGCGCCGACAGCGTCGGGGAGATGATGAAGTCATGCCGCTCGAAAATGCGCTGCACCGCGCGGAACGCCGCGCTGCGCGCCGCCCCGGCGTTTTGCAGCGCGACCGCGCCGTGGGCGAGGCCCTTCTCGACCGTCTCGACGAGATGCGGATCGAGCCGGTCGCGGAACCGCGCGAGATGCGGCGCGACGCGCGAGGCGATGGCCGACTCCAGCATCACCAGAAACGCCGGTTCGAGCGCGACGAAATCGATCTCGATCGGTTCGACGATCGCGCCTTGCGCTTCGATCTTTCGCATCGCCGCCAGCGTCGCCGCCGTCACGCGCGCGTCGATGCGATTGCCGCAGCGTTCCAACCACGCGACCCGCACGCCAGCGAGGCTTTGCAGCGCCGGCTCGCGCGGCGGCGTCAACTGTCCGTAGGGGTCGCCCGCATCGGGACCGGCGATGACGCCGAACAACAGCGCCGTGTCGGCGACATCGCGCGCCAGCGGGCCGACATAGGAATTCGCCGCAAACAGATCCGGCGGTTGCAAATTCGCGACGGCGCCGAGCGTCGCCTTGAAGCCGACGACGCCGCAGCAGGCGGCGGGAATGCGAATCGAGCCGCCGCCGTCGGTGCCGAGCGCCAGCGGACCCATGCCGGCGGCGACCGCGACCGCCGCGCCGCCGCTGGAGGCGCCGCAAGTCACGTTTGCGTCGATCGGGTTCAGGGTGCGACCGAAGATCGGCGCGTCGGTTGATTGTTTGTGGCCGAATTCCGGGGTCGTGGTTTTGCCGAGCAGAATGGCTCCCGCCGCCTTGGCGCGCCGCACCGCGACGGCGTCTTCGGCCGGCATGTTGTGTTCAAATATCGCTGAACCAAACGTCGTGCGGACGCCAGACGTGTTGGTCAAATCCTTCACCGAGAAGGGCACGCCATGCAGCGGGCCGAGCGGCTCGCCGGCCATCACGCGCCGTTCGGCCTCGCGCGCGGCGTCCAACGCCTGTTCCGCGACGACCGTGATGAACGCGTTGAGGTTGGCGCGCGCGGCGATGCGGTCGAGCGCCGCTTTCGTCGCCTCGACCGGCGAAATCTCGCGCTCGCGGATCGCCCGCGCTAAGACGACGGCTTGCAAATCGGCGATCTCGGGCATCGTCGCTTCCCTTTCCTGTTGTCAGCGGCTCACAGCATCCACCGGCCGCCGTCGATCAAGATGGTTTGTCCCGTCACGAAGCGCGCCTCGCGGCTCGCGAGATAAGCGACCAAGCCGGCGACGTCTTCGGGTTCCGCGATAAAGCCGGCGGGCGTGTCGCGTTTCAACCGGTCGAGAATTTCCGGCGCGATGCGCTGGTGCGCGCGGGTCGAAACCGCGCCCGGCGCGACGGCGTTGACGGTGACGCCGTCGGCGGCAAGTTCGCGCGCGAGCGCGCGGGTAAAGCCGACCAGTCCCATTTTCGCGGCGGCGTAATCGACCAGCCCCGCGTCGCCGGCAAAGGCCGCGTCGCTGGAAATATTGACGATCCGGCCGAACCGGCGCGCCTTCATCCCCGGCGCCGCGAGGCGGGTCAACCGCAAAGTCGTCAACAATGAAATCTCCAGCACGAACCGCCAGACCTCTTCGTTGGACTCAACGAACGGCCCGCCGCGCTCGCGCGCGCTCTGGCCGACATTGTTGACGAGCACATCGACGGGGCCGAGTTGAGCCTCGCAATCGGCGACAAAGCCGCGTAGCACTTTGGCGTCAGTGCAATCACCGGCGCGGATCAATCTCGCCTTATCCGGCAGCTCGCCGAACGCGGCCTCGAGCGCGTCGCCCTCCAGGTCGATCACCGCGAGCCGCGCGCCCTCCTCGGCCAATCGCCTGCCGATCGCGGCGCCGATGCCATTGCCGGCGCCGCTGACCATGGCGACAAGGCCCTCGAAGCGTCGCGCCTTCAATGAAAGCTCCTGCCGCCATCCGCGGCGAGCGCGACGCCGGTCACATAGCTCGACGCCGCGCTTGACAGGAAAAGCACGCTCGCCGCCATTTCCTCCGGCTCGGCGATCCGCCGCAGCGCGTAGCGATCGGCGATCTCGCGCCGCGCCGCGACCGGATCAGGCAAGCCTTCGTAGCTGGTGCGAAACAACGGCGTGTCGACCGCGCCCGGACACAATGCATTGACGCGGATGCCGCGCGGCGCAAGTTCCGCCGCCAAGGTCTTGGCGAACATCACAAGCGCCGCTTTCGATGCGCAATAGGCCGTGCGCTCGGCGAGTGGGCGCAAGGCCGCCGCCGAAGCGACGAGCACGATCGTGCCGCCGTCGGCCGCGAAATATCGCAGCGCCGCGCGACATATGCGCATCGCCCCGGCGACGTTAACGTCAAACAGCCGCCGCCAGTCCTCGTCGCGCGTTTCGGCGAGC
>JAGWRL010000233.1 GCA_028876585.1 Pseudomonadota bacterium
CGGGGAACCGGGACCGGTTGCGCAAAGCGCGCAAGGAGGCCGCCGCTTTTGGCGCCGACCTTCTGCTTGCGCCGGAGCTCTACCTGTCAGGCTATCCGCCCGAAGATCTGGTGCTCAAGCCCGCGTTCCAGGAGGCGTGCCGGGCGGCCTGCGAGGAGCTGGCGCGCGACAGCGCCGACGGCGGGCCGGCGACGCTGGTCGGCCTGCCCTGGGTCGACGAGGACGGCAAGCTGCACAACGCCATGGCGCTCCTCGATGGGGGGCGAATCGAGGCGGTGCGGTTCAAGGTTGATCTGCCCAATTACGGCGTGTTCGACGAGAAGCGCGTGTTCCGCCCCGGCCCCGATCCCGGCCCGATCACCTTCAAAGGCGTGCGGATCGGCGTGCCGATCTGCGAGGACATCTGGGGTCCCGACCCGGTCGAATGCATCGCCGAGACGGGCGGCGAAATCCTGCTCGTCCCCAACGCCAGCCCTTACGAGCGCGACAAGCTCGGCGTGCGGCAGGCGGTGGCGGTGGCGCGGGTGGTGGAGTCCGGCCTGCCGCTGATCTATCTCAATTCGGTCGGCGGACAGGATGAACTGGTGTTCGAGGGCGGCTCGTTCGCGCTCAACGGCGACCGCACGCTGGCCTGCCAGTTGCCGGGTTTTCGCGAGGCGGTGGCGCTGACGGTGTGGGAGCGCACGCCGCGCGGCTGGGTCTGCGTCGAGGGGCCGCGCGCGACGCTCGACCAGGGCGACGAGGGCGATTACGCCGCCTGTGTGCTGGGCCTGCGCGATTATGTCGAGCGCAACCGCTTTCCCGGCGTGGTGCTGGGCCTGTCGGGCGGCGTCGATTCGGCTTTGTGCGCCGCGATGGCGGTCGACGCGCTCGGCGCGGGCCGCGTGCACGCGGTGATGCTGCCCTACAAATACACGAGCCCGGACTCGCTGCGCGACGCGGCGGCCTGCGCCCAGGCGCTCGGCCTGCGCTACGACACCGTGCCGATCGCCGGGCCGGTCGAGGCGGTCGAGCAGGCGCTGGCGGGCATGTTCGCCGGACGGCCGCGCGACATCACGGAAGAAAACATCCAGAGCCGCGCGCGCGGGTTGATCCTGATGTCGATCTCCAACAAGTTCGGTTCGATGGTGGTCACCACCGGCAACAAGTCGGAGATGTCGGTCGGCTACGCCACGCTATACGGCGACATGAACGGCGGCTTCAATCCGATCAAGGACCTTTACAAGATGGAGGTGTTCCGGCTGTGCGAATTGCGCAACCGCTGGCAGCCGCAGGGCGCGCTCGGGCCGGACGGCGTGGTCGTACCGCCCGACATCATCGCGAAGCCGCCCTCGGCCGAATTGCGCGAGAATCAGAAGGACGAAGATTCGCTGCCGCCCTACCCCGTGCTCGACGCCATCCTGAATGGCCTGGTCGAGAAGGAGATGCGCGTGTCCGAGATCGTGGCGCAGGGCTACGATCCCGACACGGTGCGCCGGATCGAGCGGCTGCTCTATCTCGCCGAATACAAGCGCCGCCAGTCGGCGCCGGGCGTCAAAGTCGGCCCGAAGAATTTTGGCCGCGACCGGCGCTATCCCATCGTCAACCGCTTCCGCGACCCCGGCGGCGCCGCGCGGCTACCCGACGCCGCCATTGCGCCAAAGGGCAAGGTCGGCACGTCGGAGCGGTTCGAGGAATGACGCCGCTCACGCGGTCGTGAAATCGTGGCTGAAGCGAAACCGCATGGCCAAGCGTAGTACCGGAACAAGTCGGCAGACCCCCGCCGACGCGTTTCGGGAGACGTAAGATGCTTAAGGTGGCGATGATCGCGGCCGCGCTGACGGTCGCCGGCGCGAGCGGCGCGGCGGCGATGCACCGGCGCAGCTATGACGACTATGGCGCGCAGGGCGGCTACGGCCACGGCAATGGAACCTCGGCGTTCGGCCGCTATTGCCCGCCCGGCTATTTCCCGCATTCGTTCCCCGACGGGAACGGCGTGCGCTGCGAGCGCGGGAACAGTTACATCTACCCCGCGCCGTTTTAGGCCCCCTCTGATATGACGGCATAAGCTTTCGCGGCTTGACAAGAACCGCGCGCCCGGCGACCCCGAAGCCGCTCAATCGAGGGGCTCTGTCATGTCTGGCGCGCGTTACGTTCTCACTCTCTCCTGTCCCAACCGGCCCGGCATCGTCGCGACGGTGTCGACCGCATTGTTCGAGGGCGGGTTCAATATTTTCGATGCGCAGCAGTTCGACGACATCGAGACCGGCAATTTCTTCATGCGCGTCGTGTTCAACGCGGTCGACGCCAACGCCAGCGCCGAGCCGTTGCGGGCGCGCTTCACCGACATCGCCGCGCATTTCCAGATGAAATGGACTTTGCGCGCCACTGAGGACAAGAAGCGCGTGGCGCTGCTGGTCTCCCGCTTCGATCATTGTCTGGTCGATCTGCTCTATCGCTGGCGCAGCGGCGAATTGCCGATGGAGCCGGTGTGCATCGTCGCCAATTATCCGCGCGAGACTTACGAGCACATCGATTTCGGCGACATCCCGTTCCACCACCTGCCCGTCACCAAACAAACCAAGATGGAGCAGGAGGCCAAGCTGTGGGAGACGGTGCGCGAGGCCAAGGCCGACGTGATCGTGCTCGCCCGCTACATGCAGATCCTGTCCGACGGGCTCGCCGCCAAGCTGTCGGGCAAGTGCATCAACATTCATCATTCCTTCCTGCCGGGCTTCAAGGGCGCCAAGCCCTATCATCAGGCGCATGAGCGCGGCGTGAAGCTGATCGGCGCCACCGCCCATTTCGTCACCAGCGATCTC
>JAGWRL010000234.1 GCA_028876585.1 Pseudomonadota bacterium
AGAACTACGATTTCAGCGACGTCGATATCTGCCTGATGTCGGCGGGCGGCGACGTGTCGAAGGAATGGTCGCCGAAGATTGCCGCGCAGGGCGCGGTGGTGATCGATAACTCCTCGGCATGGCGTTACGATTCCGACGTGCCGCTGGTCGTGCCGGAAGTGAACGCCGATGCGGCTGCGGGCTTCACCAAGCGCAACATCATCGCCAACCCGAACTGCTCGACCGCGCAACTCGTCGTCGCGCTGAAGCCGCTGCATGACAAGGCCAGGATCAAGCGCGTCGTGGTCTCGACCTATCAATCCGTCTCCGGCGCCGGCAAGGACGCCATGGACGAATTGTTCCAGCAGACCCGCGCGGTGTTCGTGAATGACCCCGTGGAGTCGAAGAAGTTCCCCAAGCGCATCGCCTTCAACCTCATTCCGCAGATCGACGTGTTCATGGAGGACGGCTCGACCAAGGAAGAGTGGAAGATGGTGATGGAGACCAAGAAGATCCTCGACCCCAAGATCAAGCTGACCGCGACCTGCGTGCGCGTTCCGGTGTTCATCAGCCATGCGGAATCGGTCAATGTCGAGTTCGAGCGCCCGATCTCGGCCGACGAGGCGCGCGACATCCTGCGCGAGGCGCCGGGCTGCCTGGTGATCGACCGGCGCGAGCCCGGCGGCTACATCACCCCGCACGAGGCGGCCGGCGAGGACGCGACCTACATCAGCCGCATCCGCGAGGACCCGACGATCGACAACGGCCTCAATTTCTGGTGCGTGTCGGACAATCTGCGCAAGGGCGCGGCGCTCAACGCGGTGCAGATCGCCGAGGTGCTGGTCAATCGCGGCTGGCTGAAGCCGCGCAAGGCGGCGGCGTAAGCGACGCGCGCTCGCGGGCGAGTTTGGACGCAACGCCAATCTCGTTCGCGGCTGCGCCGGGGGGCGGCTGAACCCGGCGCGCGGCTACGCCTCGATTTTCTCCGCCGCAGCCGCCAACGCCTCTTCGCCCCATTGGTTCAGGCTCTTGCCGGCGAGTTGCGCGGCCAAAGCGGCGCGGGCGTGCACCTCGGGCGAAATGCGGAACATGACGTTGCCGGAATAGGGCTTTTCCGGCGCCTTGCCCGCCCGTTCGCAGGTCGCGACGTAATCGTCGACGGCTTCATGAAACGCCTGGACAAGATTGGCGACGCTGTCGGCATGGAAGCCGACGACGTCGTTGACGCCGGCCAGCCTTCCCACGAACAGCCCATCGTCGGCGTCAAATTCGACGCGGGCGAAATATCCATTGTAGGACATGGTGTTGGTCGCGGTCATGGCGTGACTCCGATCTTGGTGAGGTATTCGCGCGCGTCACGAACCTGGTAGTGTTTGGCTTCCTTGGCGGGGTGAGGCCGGTGGAACGAGGCGACGACGCCGTTGTGTTCAAACCGGACCCGTGAGCCGTCGCCCTCGATGACGCGGCAGCCCAAGGCGAGGAACAGGCTTTCGATCTCCGCCCATACGAGCGTACCCGACGTCGGCTTCGCAAAGATCGCGGAAAGCGTGGCCCGGTGCTTGCGGTTCATGCAAGCAATGTAGCCGAAAAGTCGGTCGTCTGCAAGCGCAAAGCGCTAGCATAACTATCGCCCCTCAGCCGCGCAGACCGGGCGGCGCTGCTCGCTTTCCCGCGCTGAGCGTGATATCGGGCGGCCTTCGCGACGAACGCCGACCGGCGCGCCGCAAGGGTCAAGCGAGTTCAGCAGGGCGATGAGCGATATTTTCCAGGAAGTCGACGAGGAGGTCCGGCGCGACAAGGCCGTCGAATTCTGGACCCGGCACCAGAACGCCATCCTCGCCCTCGCCATCGCCATCGTGCTGGCGACGGCGGGCTATCGGTTCTGGCAATATCGCGAGACGCAGGCGCGCGAGGCCGCCGGGGCGGCGTTCCAGACCGCGTTGCGGCTCGACGCCAGCGGCAAGCCGGACGAGGCGCGCGCCGCGCTCGGCAAGCTGCAACAGGAGGCGCCGCGCGGCTACGCCAACCTCAGCCGCTTCGTCGAGGCGGGGCTGACCCTGAAGAAAGACCCCAAGGCGGGCGTCACCGCCTATGACGCGCTCGCCGCCGACGCGTCGCTCGATCCCCTGCTGCGCGACACCGCCAAACTGCGCGCGGCGCTGGCGCGGCTCAATATCGGCGAGACCGACGCGGCCCGCGCCGCGCTCGACCAGCTCGCGGGCGCCGGCCCCTATCGCAGCACGGCGGCGCTGACGCTGGCCTCGCTGGCGATCGCGGCCAAGGACTGGCCCGGCGCCGGCAAATGGCTGGCGCAGGTGCTCGGCGACGCGCAGGCGCCGCAGGCCGACCGGCAGACCGCGCAAGGGCTGCTCGGCCTCGTCGCCTCGCAGTCGCCCAAGCCTTGAGCGCCGTGATCCCGAAAGTCGCCATCATCGGCCGGCCCAACGTCGGCAAATCGACGCTGTTCAACCGGCTCGTCGGCCAGAAGCTTGCGCTGGTGGACGACCAGCCCGGCGTCACCCGCGACCGGCGCGAGGGCGAGGCGCATCTGGGCGACCTCAGCTTCACCATCATCGACACCGCCGGGCTGGAGGAGGGCGATCCCGCTTCGCTCGCCGGGCGGATGCGGGCGCAGACCGAGGTGGCGCTGTCGGATTGCGACGCGGTGCTGTTCATGTTCGACGCGCGCGTCGGCGTCACCGGCGCCGACCGCCATTTCGCGCAGGCCTTGCGCCGGATCGACAAGCCGATTCTGCTGCTCGCCAACAAGGCCGAGGGCGCGGCCGGGCGCGGCGGCGTGCTCGACGCTTATGAACTCGGCCTTGGCGAGCCGATCGCGATTTCCTCCGAACATGGCGAGGGCACCTCCGACCTCTACGAGGCGCTGCGGGCGGTGCTGCCGGCCTCCGCGCACGAGGAGGCGGAGGAAGATGAGGCGGAACCCGATTTCGACGACGAGGAGGACGGCCCGCCGGTCGACCCGACCAAGCCGATCCGCATCGCCGTGCTCGGACGTCCCAACGCCGGCAAATCGACGCTGCTGAACCGCATTCTCGGCGAAAACCGGCTGCTGACTGGCCCCGAGCCCGGCCTCACCCGCGACTCGATCGAATTGAGCGCGCGCTGGGGCGAGCGCGAGCTAAAACTGTTCGACACGGCGGGGCTGCGGCGCAAGGCGCGCGTGGTCGGCAAGCTGGAAAAGCTGGCGGTGGCGGACGCGCTGCGGGCGGTGCGCTTCGCCGAAGTGGTGATCTTGCTGCTCGACGCGACGATCCCGTTTGAAAAGCAGGACCTGACGCTGGCCGATCTCGCCGAGCGCGAGGGCCGGGCGGTGGTGTTCGGCCTCAACAAATGGGATCTGGTCGAGAACAAGAGCCTGGCGGCGCAGACGTTGCGCGCCGAGGCCGACCGGCTGCTGCCGCAATTGCGCGGCGCGCGGGTGATCCCGCTGTCGGGCCTGACCGGCGCGCATCTCGACAAATTGATGGAGGCGGTGTTCCAGACCCACGAGACCTGGAACCGGCGCATCTCCACCGGCCGGCTTAACCGCTGGCTGGCGCCGGTGATCGACGCGACGCCGCCGCCGGCGGTGTCCGGCCGACGGGTGAAAATCCGCTACATGACGCAGCCGAAATCGCGGCCGCCGTTCTTCGTGTTGTTCGGCAATCAGGTCGATTCGATCCCCGAGAGCTATAAGCGCTTCCTCATCAACGGTTTGCGAGAGACGTTCCAGTTGCAGGGGGTGCCGATCCGGCTGTCGATGCGCGGCGGCGGCGAGAACCCTTACGCGCGCAAGCCCGGCAGGAAAATTCGGTGAGCCTCGACTCGCGCGCGCCCGCGTGGCAAACCAGCGCGACGCGATCGGGCGCAAACGTCGTTGCGAGCGTGAGCCGAAGCAATCATGGCGTCGCAGTTGCTGACTGACTGGCAAGCCCTCGATTCCCCGGCGCTGCACGGCCCGGCTTGGAGCGCCCTGACGGCGTCGCGGCGAGGCGAACTGTGTTGGGCGACCGGCTGCGGGAGCGCATCATGACCAAAATCGAGATTGTCCCCGTCAAGGGCCGCGTCGTCGTCCGCTGGCGCGGTCACGCGCTGGTCGACACGAAAGCCGCGCTGGAATTGCGCGAGGGGGTCTATCCGCCCGTGCTTTATCTGCCGCGCGAGGACGCGGACATGGCGTTCTTCGCGCCGAGCGCGCATCATACGACCTGCCCGCACAAGGGGCTGGCGAGTTATTTTCATCTCAACGACGAGGCGGGACGGGTGGACAACGCGGTATGGAGCTACGAGACGCCGAACGCCGGCGTCGAGGCGATCGCCGGGCGGCTCGCCTTCTACGCCGACCGGGTCGAGATCGTGCGCGCCTGACATGCCGACAGCCACGTTCAAATCCGCGCGCGACCTGCTGCTGGCGCTGCGCGACAATTACGAATTCGCCCGCTCCGGCTTCCAATGGCCGCGATTGAAGCGGTTCAACTGGGCGCTCGACTGGTTCGACGCCGAACTCGCCAAGGGCGAGAACGGCCGCCGGCCGGCGCTGAAAGTGCTGGGCGCCGAGGTGGAGAGCCTCACCTTCGCCGAGCTTTCGGAGGCCTCGTCGCGCGTCGCCAACGGCCTGCGCGGGCTCGGCGCGAGGCGCGGCGACCGGCTGCTGCTGATGCTCGGCAATGCGCCGGCGTTATGGATCGCCACGCTGGCGGCGATGAAACTCGGCGTGATCGTGATTCCCGCCACCACGCTGCTGACCGGCGCCGACATCGCCGACCGCATCACGCGCGGCCGCGCCCGCTTCGTCATTGCCGAGGGCGCCTTGGCCGATCGTTTCGCCGATCTGCCGGCCGAAGTGGTGCGGATCGCGGCGCGCGGCGACGCGCCGCCGGGCTGGCGCGCGTTTGCCGAATTGCTGGCGGCCTCGCCGAATTTCAGCGCCGACGGCGTCACCGGCGCGGACGATCCGCTGCTGCTCTATTTCACCTCCGGCACGACGGCGCGGCCGAAACTGGTGATGCACAGCCACACCAGCTATCCCGTCGGCCATCTCTCAACCATGTTCGGGCTGGGGCTCAAGCCAGGCGACGCGCATCTCAACATTTCCTCGCCCGGCTGGGCGAAACACGCCTGGTCCAATTTCTTCGCGCCGTGGAATGCCGGCGCCTGCATCCTGGCGCTCGACAAAAGGTTCGACGCGCGCGCCACGCTCGACGACCTCGTGACGCATCAGGCGACCTCGTTCTGCGCGCCCCCGACAGTGTGGCGCCAGCTGGTGCAATTGCCGCTGGAGGACTGGCGCACCAATTTGCGCGAGCTCAATTCCGCCGGTGAGCCGCTCAACCCTGAGGTGATCGAGCGCGTGCGCCACGCCTGGGGGCTGCCGTTGCGCGATTCCTACGGCCAGACCGAGACGACGATGTTGGTCGGCAATGCGGTGGGCCAGCGCATCGTCGCCGGCTCGATGGGCCGGCCGCTGCCGGGCTACCGCGTCGTGCTGCTCGACATCGACGGGCTGGAGGCGGACGAGGGCGAAATCGCCATTCCGCTCAATCCGCGCCCGGTCGGGCTGATGCGCGGCTATCAGGACGACGAGGGCGCGCTGCGTCCGGTCGAGGGCGGCTATTACCGCACCGGCGACGTCGCCACGCGCGACGCCGCCGGCTTCATCACCTATGTCGGGCGCGCCGACGACGTGTTCAAATCCAACGATTACCGCCTCAGCCCGTTTGAGTTGGAGAGCGCGCTGATCGAACATCCCGCCGTCGCCGAGGCGGCGGTGGTGCCCGCGCCCGATCCGGCGCGGCTGACGGTGGCCAAGGCGTTCGTGGCGCTGGCGGAAGGGATTTCGCCGGACCGCGCCACCGCGCTCGCCATTTTCACCTTCCTGCAAACCCGGCTCGCGCCCTACAAGCGCGTGCGGCGGATCGAATTCGCGGAGCTGCCGAAGACGATTTCGGGCAAGATCCGCCGCGTCGAATTGCGCGGGCGCGAGGCGGCGCTGGCCAAGGGCGGCGAAAGGGCGGCGGCGGAGTTCCGGATCGAGGATTTTCCGGAACTGCGGTAGCGGGCGGCGCTTTACTTGCCGAAGCTCGCTTCCATCTCGCGGCGCAGGTTCACGACGTCGAGGTCGTTGGTGAGTTCGACGTCGTCGAAGCTGACGATAGTGTCGCGGGCGACGGGGCGCTTCAGCTTCACGTTGTGGGCGAGGCCGATCGGCAGCGCCTTCAGCGCCAGGCTCCTTGCGGCGGGGATCGCATTGGCCCAGACGGTGAAGCCGCCCTCGCCGTCGAGCATCTCGCCCGGCTTCAGGTCGCGCTTGGCGGTCGCCACCGCGTCGCCGCGGAATTCCAGCGGCGAGCCGGTCGCCTCGCCGCGCAGGGTCACCGACAGGACGCTGACGCTCGTTTCCAGCCCGATCATGTGGAACGGGCGCCACATCGAGCCGTACCAGCCGGACGGATCGGTTTTCAGGCCGTATTGGTTGAAGCAGGCGCGCGCATATTCGTCGCGCGCCTTGAAGGTGACGAACACGCCGAAGCGGATATTGTTGACGACCTCGCGCCCATCCGGCTCCTGGCTGGCGGCGATGTCGACGAGACCGCTGCGGGACAGGCGGCCGCCATCGGCGACGGGGCGGAACACGGTGGCGAGGTCGTGCACGCCGGCGGGCGGGAAGGCCAGCCCGTCATCGGGGCAATCGAGGCCGGTGCCGTTGGCGACCGCCGCCATTTCGATCGCGGCCTTGGTGCCGTCGGTGAACGAATTGTACATCTTCGCGTTGAAATCGCCCTTGGCGACCTGTTCCGCGGTCCAGCCGAAGAAGCCCCACACCGTGTCGGGGGTCGAATAGCGGTAGCGCGGCTCAAAATTCATGCCCTTGCCGGCGCTGGTGAGTTCGAAGCCGCAGGCGCGCACCCAATCCACCAGTTCGCACATGATGGCGGGCTGATCGCCATAGGCCATGGAATAGATCACGCCTTTCGCACGCGCCTTGGCGGCCAGCAGCGGGCCGCACAACACGTCGGCCTCGACGTTGACCATGATAATGTGCTTGCCGTTGTCGATCGCGCCGAGCGCGTGGCGCACGCCGGCGATCGGGTGGCCGGTCGCCTCGATCACGCATTCGATCTCGGGGAAGGCCAGCAGCGCCGCGGCATTGTCGAGGATGCAGGTCGCCCCGGTCTTGACCGCCTCCGCCATCGACCGCGCCGCGTATTTCTCCTCCGGCCAAAAGACGCGCTTAAACGAAGCGCGCGCGCGGGCGGGATCGAGATCGGCGACGGCGACGATGTGCAGGCCCTCGATACGTTGCGCCTGGGCCAGGATCATCGAGCCGAACTTGCCCGCGCCGATGAGACCGACCCGAACGGGGCGGCCGGACGCGGCGCGGCGCGCCAGCAGGCTCGACAGATTCATGCTTTCCACCCTTCCAGAGTCTCAGCGCCCGAGTTTGCGCTGACTTCGCTGCGGGAAAAGCCTACGCCGGAGAGTTCGTGAAGCACAATTCAGAATTGCGCTCCGACTGCTTAGGCTGACTAAACAGTCAAACCCCGCTCGCGGCCGCCCAGGCGTCGCGCTGCACGCGAATCCAGTCGAGAAAGGCGCGCACCTTGAAATGGCGCAGATGGTCGTGCGGGCAGGCCAGCCATTGCGTCGTCAGCGTGATCTTCGACGGCGCGGCCACCGGGCGGATCAGCGCGCCGTCGCGCAATTCGCGCCACATCATCAGATCGCTTTCCAGCGCGATTCCCATGCCGGAGGCGGCCGCGTCGATCGCCATATGCGAGCGGTCGAACAGCACCCGCCGCCAGCGCCGGTCGACCTCGACGCCCATCGTCTTGAACCACGCCGACCATTGCGCCTGCGATTTGACCGAGTGGATCAACCGGTGATTGACCAGCGCCGCCGCCGCCAGCGCGCCGGGCGCGGCGTAGCCCGGCGCGCAGACGGGAAAGAACGTCTCCTGCGCCAATCCCTCGACGAACAGGCCGGGCCAGACGCCCGTGCCGTGGCGGATGTCGATGTCGACGTCCTCGCGCGCGAAATCGGTCGGCTCGCTGGTGCCATCGACCCTGACGTCGAATTGCGGGTGGGCTTCGAGAAAGGAGGAGAGCCGTGGCAGCAGCCATTTGGTCGACAGGGTCGGGCTGGCGCGGATGGTGAGCGTGGTGACGGCGTGATAGCCGCGAATCCGGTCGGTCGCCTCGGCGATCCGCTCCAGGCTTTCGGCGATCGAGTTGAAATAGCGCTCGCCCGCCTCGGTCAGCTTGATGCCGCGCCCGGCTTTGGTCACCAGCGAGGCGCCGAGCTGGATTTCCAGCGCGTGAATCTGCTGACTGACGGCGGATGGGGTGACGCCGAGTTCCTCGGCGGCCTTGGCGACGCTGGCGAGGCGGGCGGCGGCGTGAAACACGCCGATCGAGCGCAGGGGTGGGGACATGGTCGACTCTTTAGCAGGGCTACATGTTGCGGCAGTTTATCTGGATTGTTCTTCATGAACAGCCTCCCTATCACTTCACGGCAAGCGCGAAATTCGTAAAGACGGCGCTTGCATCCGGACCGGCGGCGCAGGCCGTCGCGACGGGGAAACGTCAAATGCGGTCGCCGGCCGCGAACAGCGGGGCTTGGCCCCGGGGATCAGGGAGGAAGCCATGAAACATCGCATTCTGCTGTTGACATCGGTCGCCGTGGCGACGCTTGGCCTTTCCGGCGCGGGCGCCTACGCGGCCGGCGCCTGCTCGGCCTATCCCACCGGAACCGCCGACAAGATCGAGTCCAAGGACGTCGAGGCGAAATTCGGCGCGATTCCCGCCCCGGCCAGGGAATTGCACTTCGCCTACGTCACCAAGACGCTGATCAACGAATTCTGGCAGGATGTCGCCTCCGGCATCCAGGCGGAAGCCGCCAAGCACAAGATCAAGGTCGACATCCAGGCCGCCAAGGACGAATCCTCGCTGTCCGAACAGTTGAACCTGGCGCAGACGATCCTCTCCACCAAGCCCGACGCGCTGCTGATTTCGCCGCAATCGGATTCGAATCTGGTCCCGGTGGTCGAGGCCGCCAAGGCCGCCAACATCCCGACCATCGTGATCGACGACGCGCGCACCGAAGGCGCCAGCACCTACATCGGCACCGACCAGGTCGCCATCGGCGCCAAGGCCGCCGATTTCCTGCACAAGATCTATCCCAACGGCGGCAAAGTCGCGCAGATCGAAGGGCAGGCCGGCTCGCCCAACGCGCGCAAGCGCATCGAGGGCTTCGTCACCACGATCAAGACCTTCCCCAACTTCCAACTCGTCGCCAGCCAGCCCGGCGACTGGGACCGGCTGAAGGCGATGGACGCCACCACCAACATCCTGCGCCAGCATCCCGATCTGATCGGCGTCTACGCCAACAACGACGGCATGGCGTTCGGCGTCTACGAAGCGGTCTCCTCCGGCGCCAAGACCAAACAGGTCGCGGTCGTCGGCACCGACGGCATCGCCGAGGCCAAGCGGTCGATCGCCGATGGGCAGATGAAGGCGACGGTGGCGGAATTTCCTTATCAGGAGGGCATTCTCGGCGTACAGATGGCGCTGCGCCTGATTGGTTGTCAGGCCATTCCGCCGTGGGTGATCTCGCCTCAGGCGACGATCTCGGCCGACAATGTCAAGGACTTCCCGAACCCGCCCCCGTTCAAGCCCTGATCGAGCGCCGCGCAGGTTGACATGACGACTGCCCACGAAACCAACGCGGCGCCGGCGCCCGAACTGCGTTTCGCAGGGGTCAGCAAGGCGTTCGCCGGCGTGCAGGCGCTGGCGAATGTCGATCTCGACGTGCGCGCCGGCGAGGTCCACGCCCTGCTCGGCGAGAACGGCGCCGGCAAGTCGACGCTGATGAAAATCCTGTTCGGCGTCTACAAACACGATTCCGGCGACATCTTGATCGGCGGCCAACTCAACGCCGCCGTCGCCGACCCGCGCGACGCGCTCGCCAAGGGCGTCGCGCTGG
Source organism: Pseudomonadota bacterium (assembly GCA_028876585.1). The sequence continues at coordinate 9,961 of JAGWRL010000234.1, forward strand.
TGGCGCAGGAGCCGGCGGTGGTTCCCCAGCTCGACGTGGCGCAGAACATCTTTCTCGGCCAGCGGCCAGCGCTGTCGTTCGCCAATCGCCGCGAGCAACGCGCCGCCGCGCGCGTGATCCTCGATCGCCTCGCGCCTTCGCTCAAGGAGACCGCCAGGGTCGGCGATCTCGGCATGGCCGACCGGCAGGTGGTGGAGATCGCGCGCGCGCTTGCGCGGGGCGGGCGGATCATCGCCTTTGACGAGCCGACGTCGAGCCTGACGCCGGCCGAGCGCGACGGATTGTTCGAGATCATCCGCGCGCTGAAGCGGGCGGGCAAGGCGATCATCTACATTTCGCACCGGATGGCGGAAATCCAGACCATCTCCGACCGCGTCACCGTGCTGCGCGACGGGCGCGTCGTCGCCTCCGGCAAGACCTCCGATTTCACGCAGAGCGAACTCAACAACCTGATCGCCGGACGCACGCTGGCGGAGGCGCTGGCGCGCGGCCATGCGGGCGCCGGAGGCGAAGAGGCGTTGCGCGTCGAAGCCTTGCGCAACGCGCGCCTCAACGGCGTCAGCTTCCAACTTCGGCGCGGCGAGATCTATGGTCTGGCGGGGCTGGTTGGCTCGGGCCGCACCGAACTGGTGCGCTGCATCTTCGGCGCCGATCCGCGCAGCGACGGCGCCGTGTTCGTCGACGGCAAGCCGGCGGCGATCGATTCGCCGCGCGCCGCGATGCGGGCGGGCATCGCGCTCATCCCGGAGGACCGGCGCGGCCAGTCGCTGGTGCAGGTGATGACGGTCGAGCAGAATTTCGCGCTCGCCAATCCCGCCGCCTTCTCGCGGCGCGGCCTGATCCGCGGCCGCGCCCGTCGGCTGGAGATCGAGCGCTATATCGAGGAACTGGGCATCCGCCCGCCGCGCGCCGATGTTCTGGTGCGCGACCTCTCCGGCGGCAATCAGCAGAAGGTCGTGATCGCGCGCTGGCTGCGCACCGGCGCGCGCGTGTTCCTGTTCGACGAGCCGACGCGCGGCATCGACGTCGGCGCCAAGAGCGAAATCCACGACTTGCTGCGCCGGCTTGCCGCGCGCGGCGCGGCCGTGCTGGTCATCTCCTCCGAACTGCCGGAATTGCTGGCGCTCGCCGACCGCATCGGCGTGATGCGCGACGGGCGGCTCGTGCAGGAGATCGCCGATCCCACCGGATTGACAGAAGAGCGGCTGATGCGGCTCGCTTCGGGAGAACTGGCCTCGTGACCCTCGACAAAACGGCGCTCGACAGCCCGCGCGGCGCAACCGGGACGAGCCTGCCCACCCGCGCCGCGCGCTTTGATTGGATCCGGCGCGCCAGCGTCGCGATGGGCGCGATCGCGCTGTTCCTGGTGTTCTCGGTGCTGACGCCGACGTTCTATCAGCCCGGCAATCTCGTCGACATCATGCTGCAATCCTCGATCAACGCGGTGATCGCGGTCGGCATGACGCTGGTCGTGATGACCAAGGGCATCGACCTTTCGGTCGGCTCGGTGGTCGGCGTCAGCAGCATGATCGCGGCCAGCCTGCTGCACACCAATATCTGGTTGGGCGTCGGCGCGGGGCTGCTGGTCGGGCTCGCCTGCGGCCTCGTCAACGGCGTGCTGATCGCCAAGCTCAAGCTGCCCGATTTCATCGTCACGCTCGGCTCGATGAGCATCTATCGCGGCTTCGCGCTCATCTACACCGACGGCAAGCCGATCTATGGCATCGACAAGGCGTTCCGCTCAACCTTCGCCGGCTCGCTGTTCGGCGCGCCGACCCCGGTGCTGATCGCGCTGGCGATCGCGGTCGCGGCGTTCCTATTGGTGCGGTTCACCACGCTCGGCGAGCAGATCGTCGCGGTCGGCGGCAATGAGGAGGCGGCGCGGCTCTCCGGCGTTGACGTCGATCGGGTGAAAATATCGGTCTATGCGATGTCCGGCGTGCTGTCCGCCGTCGCCGGCTTCATTCTGGTGGCGCGCATCGGCGCGGCCGAGCCGATCGGCGGCAACGGCTTTGAATTGCAGGCGATCGGCGCGGCGGTGATCGGCGGGGCGAGCCTGTTTGGCGGCGAGGGCAATCCGCTGGGTTCGCTGATCGGTTCGATCACGCTCGGCGGCATGCGCAACGGTCTCACCTTGCTCAACGTGCCCTCGTTCTGGCAATATGTCGCCACCGGCGTCGTCGTCATCCTGGCGGTGCTCGCCGATCAGGTGACGCGCAAACGGCGATGAGCGGCGGCGGGCGTCGCTTCGTCGACGCGCATCATCATTTCCAGGACCTGACGCATCACGTCTATCCCTGGTTGACGGACCGCGACGCCGCGCCCAAGCTCGAAGGCGATCTCGCCGCGATCCGGCGCGATTACCTGCCCGCCGACTATCGCGCCGATCTCGACGGCGTCGATCTCGTCGCCAGCGTGCATGTGCAGAATGGTTGGAACCCCAGCGACTGCGTCGGCGAGACCCGCTGGCTGGCGCGGCTGGCCGAGACCGAGGGCGCGCCCGACGCCATCGTCGCCTACGCCGATCTCGCGGCGGCGGACGTCGAGGCGACGCTGGAGGCGCATGCGGCTTGCGCGCGCGTGCGCGGCGTCCGCGAAATCCTCAACTGGCACGAGGAGCCGCGTTTTCGCGTCGCCGCGCGCGCGGACCTGATGCGCGACGACGATTGGCGACGCGGCTTCGCGCGGCTGCGCCGGCACGGCTTCAGTTTCGACCTGCAAATCTATTGGCCGCAAATGTCCGACGCGCTTCGGCTCGCCGCCGATTTCCCCGACACGCTTTTCCTGCTCAACCATTTCGGCATGCCGATCGACCGCACGGCCGACGGCGTCGCGCAATGGCTTGCGGCGATGACGCGGCTGGCGACGGCGCCGAACGTCTGGGTAAAACTCTCCGGCCTCGGTCTCGGCCATCCCGCCTGGACGGTCGAGGATACGCTGCCGCTGCTGCGGTTGACGCTCGACCGCTTCGGCCTCGGCCGCTGCATGTTGGGCACCAATCTGCCCGTCGATCGGTTGTTTGCTCCGCCCCGCCAGACTTTCGCGGCCTTCGTGGCGTTGACGCGGGGCATGTCCGACGACGAACGCGACGCGCTCTATTTTCGCAACGCCATGACGGCGTACCGCCTGTGAGGCGGGGGCGCGAGCGTCGCCGAAGTCGCCGCGCCGTCCGTTTTCGCGTATAAAGCTTTCGCTTTGGAGGATGCCAGATTGTCCACCCATCCCGCGCCCCGCTTCGCCGCCCGGCTGAACTCGTTCCGCGTGCGCGAGCGCGAATATTGGCCCGGCCGCAACGGCAAGGCGACGACGCTCGATCTGGTCGAGCGCGCCGCGCGCGTGCGCGGGCTCAACTGCGTCGATCTCAACTATCCCGACCATCTCGTGACCTACGACGAGCGTCAGCTTATCGACGCGATGGGCGCGCTCGGCGTCTCGCTCAACGGCTACGCCATGCGCTATTACGACAATGAGGGGTTCAAGCTCGGCGCCTTCACCCATCCCGACGCGAAGATCCGCCGCGAGGCGATCGACCTGACCAAACGCGGGATCGATTCGCTCAGCGCCGCCGGCGGCCGGTTGATGACGCTGTGGATGGGGCAGGACGGATTCGACTATTCGTTTCAGGCCGATTATCGCCGGCTGTGGGATCAGACGCTCGACGCCATCCGCGAGATCGCCGAGCACAATCGCGCCATCGACGTCAGCATCGAGTACAAACCCAACGAGCCGCGCTCGTTCAGCCTGATGCCGAACGTGACCAGCACGCTGCTGGCGATCCGAGAGATCGGCCGGCCCAACCTTGGCGTCACGCTCGATTTCGCGCATGTGCTCTACGCCGATGAAATGCCGGCCTATGCGGCGGCTTTGGTCGCCCGCAATTCGCGGCTGCTCGGCGTTCACCTCAACGACGGCTACGCCAAGCGCGACGATGGATTGATGGTTGGTGCGGTCCATCCGATCCAGACGCTCGAACTGTTTTATGTGCTCAAACAGGTCGGCTACGACGGCGCGATCTATTTCGACACCTTCCCCGATACGACGGGGCTCGATCCGATCGCCGAATGCGAGGCCAATATCGCCACCGTCGCCGCGTTGCGCGCCGCCGCCGCGAGATTGGAGAACGACGAGGCGCTGCGCCGGGCGATCGACAATCAGGACGCCGTGGCGGCGCTGCCGATCGTGAGGCGGGCGTTGTATGGCGTCTGAGCTGATAGCGGAGGCGCTGGCGCCCGGCGCGGCGGAGGGGAGCAAGCCGGCGTTCGATCCGCGCACCGTTGGGCCGCGCATACGAATGCTGCTGCCTGAGTTGACGGGGACGGAAGCGCGCGTCGCCGCGGTGCTGCTGCGGCGCGACATCGCGGCGCAAGCGCCGCTGAAATTCGTCGCCGAGCAAGCCGAGGTGTCCGAGGCGATGGTGGTCAAGACCGCCAAACGTCTGGGGTTCAGCGGCTACAAGGAATTGCGGGCCGCGTTGCAGGCCTACAAAAGCCAGCCCTTCGTCGATCTGCATCAGGAGGTGAAGCCCGAGGATTCGGTGCAGACGATCGTGCAGAAAGTGTTCCGCACCTCGATCCAGGCGCTGGAGGAGACGCTGGCGATCCTCGATATGGCGGCCTGCGAGCGCGCCGCCGAATTGCTGCATCGCGCCCGCCAGCGCGATTTCTATGGGCTCGGCGGCTCGGCGCAGATCGCGCGCGACGTCGCGCACAAATTCCTGCGCGTCGGCATCCGCGCCAGCGTCTTCGACGACACGCACATGATGGCGATGTCGGCCTCGCTGCTCGGGCCGGGCGATGTGGCGGTGGCGTTTTCGCATTCTGGCCGCACCAGCGGCGTTCTCGATTCGGTTCAGATCGCGCGCGCCAACCGCGCCAGCGTCATCGCGGTGACCAATTACGCCGCATCGCCGCTCGCCCAGTTGGGCGACGTGGTGCTGTGCGCGACGGCGCAGGGCTCCTATCTCACCAGCGAAAACGCGGCCGCCCGCATCGCGCAGCTCAACATCATGGATTCGATCTTCATCATGGTGGCGCAGAAGGGCATCGCCTCGGCGCAGGCGAGCCTCGCCCGCACCATGGCCGCCGTCAGCGCGAAACGCCGCACTTGACGCCGTTGCGCCGGAGCTTGCCCCTCGGCGCGGTCTCGCCTACAAGTTCAATCAGGTAAAGTTGTCAATCCGCCTGGACGCCGCCGCCGTCTTTGTTCGCCGATCGTTTGCGCACGGGGGCGTGTCGTTGCCGGACAGGCGCGCAGGCGCGAGGCGGGACCAAATGACGACCAGGTCTCCCCATCCCCACCGCGACAGCCCGCGAGCAGCGGACGCGGCGCCGCTGACCCGCTCCGCCTCGCTCGGCGAGCAATTGTCGGCGCGGATTCGCGCCTGGATCGACAGCGGCGAATTCGCCGCCGGCGCGAGATTGCCGGCCGAGAGCGATCTGGCCGCGAGGTTCGGGGTGTCGCGCCCGATCATCCGCGAGGCGTTGTCGCGGTTGCGCTCGGAGGGCGTCGTGGTCTCGCGCCGCGGCTCGGGCAGTTATGTGCTGGGGCGGGACGCGGCGGCGACGGCGGCGGCGACGATGTCGTTCGGGCCGCTCAACAGCCTCGCGCAAGTGCGCAAATGCTTCCAGTTTCGCGCGACGATCGAGGGCGACGCGGCCTTTCTCGCCGCGCAGCACCGCAGCGCGGAGCAACTCGCCGAGATACGCGTGGCGTTGCAGAAACTGGAAGCGGCGGTGCTCGGCCGAATGGTCGGCATCAGCCCCGATTTCGAGTTTCACCTCGCCATCGCGCGCGCGTCAGGCAACGAGTTCTTCGAGCAAGTGATGCGACAGTTGCAGATTCCGGTCGAGTTCACGATCAATCTCGCGCGCAGTCTGTCGCTGACCCGCACGCACGAACACATGATGACGATCCAGGGCGAGCACGTCGGCATCTATGAGGCGATCGCCGCGCAGGACGACGAGGCGGCGCGCCGGCGGATGCGGGCGCATCTCGACAGCGCCTGTGCGAGGATTTTCGACGGCCCGGCCCCGCCCGCCGTCTAGCCCTTGTATTCGACGATATAAAGACCGGCGCTGAAATCGGTGACGTAGCACAGCCCTTGTTTGTCGACGAACACGTCGGCCGAATGCAGCACGATCGGCCGGTTGGGGCGCGGATCGACCCATTTGGCCGGCGGCGGCGGCACGAAGGCGGCGACTTCTTTGGGACGGAACTGATCCTTGATGTCGTAGACGCGCAGGCCCGCGTTCTGATAGGTGGCGAAGATGATCTCCTCGCTGTAAAAACTGTCGGGCCGGTTTTCGTGCACGTTATGCGGGCCGAAATGGCCGCCGACCTTCAGATAATCCTTGTCCGACGGCGCGGGGAAGGTCGAGATGCTGATCGGATTGGACTTGACCTGATTGTCGAACACCCAGATCGGCTTGAACCCGTCCTCCTGATCGTCGAGCACGGTTTCGTCGACGACGATCAGCAGATTGCGGTGCTTCAACGGCAGCGCATTGTGCGTGCCGCCGCCGAACGGCGGCGCCCAGCTCTTGTGAGTGATCAGCTTCGGGTTGGCCTTGTCCTTGACGTCGACCACCGCCAGACAGGCGTCGCGCCAGCTGCAATAAGCGACGTCGTCCTGGATGATGGGGTGATGCAGGCCGAAGCGGCCGGTTTTGGTGGGCCAGTTCGGGGTCTCGCCGGCCGCCTTGTTCATGCCGGGCAACCAATATTTGCCGACCAGTTGCGGCCTGGTCGGATCGGCGAGGTCGATCACGATCATGAT
>JAGWRL010000235.1 GCA_028876585.1 Pseudomonadota bacterium
CGGTGCGCGCGCGGCTCGCCGCCGCCGTGGCGGCGCTGACGGAAGCGCCGGGCGGGCTCGATCCGACCCGGCTGCATCAGGAGGCGATATTGCTCGCCGCCAAGGCCGACATCCGCGAGGAGCTCGACCGGCTCAAAACCCATGTCGCCGCCGCCCGCGCGCTGCTGAGCGAGGGCGGCCCGGTCGGGCGCCGGCTGGATTTTCTGGCGCAGGAATTTTCACGCGAGGCGAATACGCTTTGCGCCAAATCGAACGACGCGACCCTGACCACGCAAGGGCTCGAACTGCGCGTGCAGATCGAGCAGTTTCGCGAGCAGGTGCAAAACATCGAATGAGCCGAACGATGCGCAGACGCGGCATGATCCTGATATTGTCCTCGCCCTCGGGCGCGGGAAAGACCACGCTGACGCGGATGTTGTTGCAGGACAAGGCGCTCGACCTGACCCTGTCGATCTCCGTCACCACCCGCGCGCGCCGCTCCTCCGAGGTCGACGGCGTGCACTATCAGTTCATCGACCGGCATCAATACGAGTTGATGCGCGCCGGCGGCGATCTGCTGGAGGCGGCGGAAGTGCACGGCAACGGCTACGGCACGCCGCGCCGGCCGGTGGAGGAGACGCTGGATCGCGGCCGCGACATGCTGTTCGACATCGACTGGCAGGGCGCCAGACAGGTGCGCGAGGCGCTGGGCGGCGACGTCGTCAGCGTGTTCATCCTGCCGCCCTCGATGCAGGAATTGCGCGCCCGGCTGGAGCGCCGCGCCGAGGATTCGGCCGCCACCATCGAACAGCGGCTTGACAACGCCAAGCGCGAGATCGAACGCTGGCGGCTGTACGATTACGTCGTCGTCAACGACGATTTGCAGCACGCCTACAAGCAAGTCACCGCGATCCTGACCGCCGAGCGGGCGCGCGGGGCGCGGGTGGCGGAGGGGATCGAGGGGTTTGTCGGCGAGTTGCTGAAGGCGTGAGCGGCGGCCGGAAGGCGCGCGCAAATGCGCTTTCTCGGCCCGAAAAATCCGTCTAGCCTGCGCGCAATGGGGGCTGGGCTGACATGGACGAGTTCCTTCGCGGCGCTTTCGCGTTTTTCGGCTATTTCGGCGGCGCGATCGCCTTTTTCGTCGCCTTCGGCGCGATCTACCTCAAGCTGACGCCGCATCGCGAATTCGAACTGATCGTGCATGAGCACAACGCCTCGGCCGCCATCGCGCTGTCGGGCACGCTGCTGGGCTTCGCCATCGCGCTCGCCGGGGCGATCCACAACACCCGCTCCGTGCCGGAATTCCTCGCCTGGGCCTGCGTCGCGGCGCTGGCGCAGTTGATCGCCTATGGTCTGGCGCGGCTGACGCATCCCAACCTGTCGCAGGCGATCGAGCAGAACGCGCTCGCCGCGGCGATCTGGCTGGCGGCGGTGTCGATCTCGGCCGGCATCGTCTGCGACGCCTGCATGAGCCCATGACCGCGCCGAATTTTGGCAAGCGCGGGGTCGCGCCCGGTCCGCCGCGTCGGCTGCGCTCGAACGCGGTGACGATCGGCGTCGTCGGCGCGCTCGGGCTCGGCCTTTCCGGCGCGCTCGCCTATCAGGAATATCATTGCTGGCCGCCCAGGAAGGGCGAGCCCGACACGCGCCCCGGTTGGTGCTTCCACCACGGATCGTACTACGGCGGCGGCCACGGCTGGGGTTTTGGGTCCGGCGTGGGCGGCGTCGGCCACGCCAGTTTCGGCGGTTTTGGCGCGCATGGCGCGGGCCACGGCGGCGGCTCATGAAGCGCGTCCCCTACCCCGTGCGCGCCAACATCGCGCGCGAATTCGCCGAAATCGGCTTTCGCCCGATCTTTGAGGACGGCGCGCAATATTGGGACGAGAGTGCGGCCTATACGTTCCGGCTCGACGAGATCGAGCAGGACATCGAGAAGGCCGCGCAGGAATTGCACGCGCTTTGCCTGCATCTGGTCGACGATGTCGTGCGCAGCGAACGGCAGCTGGCGCGGCTCAAAATTCCCGAACACGCTTGGGGACTGATCGCGGAAAGCTGGCGCCGGCGCGATCCCTCGCTCTACGGCCGGTTCGATTTCGCCTACAACGGGCGGGCGCCGCCGAAGCTGCTGGAATACAACGCCGACACGCCGACCGCGCTCTATGAGGCCGCCGTCGTGCAATGGCGCTGGCTGGAGCAGGGAATCGCCGACGGGCGGCTGCCGCGCGACGCCGATCAGTTCAATTCCGCGCATGAGAAGCTGATCGCGCGGTTCGGCGAGATCTGCGGCGACCAGGGCCTGCATCTGGCCTGCATGACCAAGGCGGCCGATGATTCCGGCACGCTCGCCTATCTCGCCGATTGCGCGCGTCAGGCCGGGGTGGAGACGGCGACGCTCGACATGAGCCAGATCGGCCTTTCCGGCGCGGATTTCGTCGATCCGCAGCGGCGGCTGATCCGAAGGCTGTTCAAGCTCTATCCCTGGGAATGGATGTTCGCCGACGATTTCGGCCGCGCCCCGGCGCTGAAGACGACGCGGTTCCTGGAGCCGCCGTGGAAGCAGATCCTCTCCAACAAAGGCGCGCTGGCGCTGCTATGGGAGAAGGCGCCGCGCCATCCCAACCTGCTCGAATGCTATTTCGAGGATTCGCGCGAGGCGCAGGGCCTGCGCCGTTATGCGCGAAAGCCGCTGTATTCGCGCGAGGGCGCCGACATCGAGTTGATCGGCGACGGCGAGGTTTTGCGCGGCGTGAGCGACGGGTACGGCGCCGAGGGGTTCGTGCGCCAGCAATTGCAGCCGCTGCCGGAATTCGACGGCCGCTATCCCGTGCTCGGCGCCTGGATCGTCGGCGACGCGCCGGCCGGCATGGGCGTGCGCGAAGATTCGACGCCGCTGACGACGGAGCGGGCGCGGTTCGTGCCGCATGTGATTTTGGGGTGAGGTTTACGTCAACTTCATCCTGTCCTGCGCGCGTCTACAGAGTTTGATCGCGTCGGGTTTGAGCGCACGGACAGCCGGTTTATTTGGGGTAGCGAAATGCATCGAGCAAATGATATATGGACCGCACTTGCGGGCATCTCGATGCTTTGGACTTGACTGCGCCAAGGGTAATATGTTACCGAACTTGATATCAAAATTATTGCCCGAGGAAGCGGGGCGTCCCGCGTTTTTTAAGTATCATTTGAGGGATGACGAACCAATGGGCGACAAATCACTTTTCTTATTTAAGAATTATGTTGAACACGTCCCCAAAGACAAGATTCGTGAAATGGTTCCAGAATTGGTGAGGGGCATTTACGTTTTATTCAACGAAAATAACGACAAATTATTCAGCGAAAATAGCAACAAAAAAATGGACGTCGTATACATCGGTCGATCAACGCTGGGCAAAACTCAGGGCGTAGGCGCTCGACTACTCAATCACATGAGGACAAAAAATGAGAAAAAAGAGAAGCCTTGGTCGCATTTTTCTGTCTTTGAGGTGTGGGATAATGTGTCCGACCTCGCCATCGCGGAGTTGGAAGCGCTGATTTTACACATCTACGCAAGAGACGGGTCCGCCAATAAACTGAATATTCAACGAAATTCGAAACTGTTTTTAACTATTCGTCGCAATGGTCGCAATGAATGGAAAAATAGATCTTAGTTTTACCTTCCACTAATGGGCAAAGTCCGTTTTGCGGAACTAATTGCGACATGCCTAGCATGTCCCCGATATACTACTCCACCACCACCTTCGTCCCCTTCGCCACCCGCCCGTACAGGTCGATCACGTCGGCGTTGAGCATCCTTATGCAGCCTGACGACACCGCCTTGCCGATGCTGCGCGGCTCGTTGGTGCCGTGGATGCGGAACAGCGTGTCCTTGTGATCCTGGAACAGATAGAGCGCGCGGGCGCCGAGCGGGTTGGAGGGGCCGCCGTCGACGTGTTCGGGCAGGTCGCGCTGGCGCTCCAGCATTTCCGGCGGCGGCGTCCAGCCGGGCCAATAGGCCTTGCGGCCGATCTCCGCCTTGCCCTTCCAGGAAAAGCCTTGCCGCCCCACCGCGATGCGATATTCGCGCGCGCGCCCGTCGGGCAGCGACAGGAATAGCTTGCGCAGCCGGGTGCTGATCGTCAGCGTGCCCGGCGGCTCGTGGGTCGGGTCGGCGACGATGCGCGCCGTCGTGGTCTGGAAATCGACATCGCGGTCGGTCGCGCTCGCCGTCGAGTAATAGGGGTCGGCGTCGGGCGGCAGATCGCCCTTGGCGGCGGGTTCCGGCGTCGGGTCGAACCAGTTCTTCGCCGTCGCCGGCACGCCGCCGAGCCACGCGGCCAGGCCGAGCGCGACCGCCAATTGAACCCAACGCAAATTCATCGTCATCTCCCCGCACGCCGCCCCTCTTAACGGTTTTCACGCCGACCGGGGAGCAAAATCCGGCGAGCCGGCGCCGTGGAAAGGCCATAATCCGCCAGCATGAGAATGAACGTTCATTCTCACGGGTTTGGCATGAATATCGCGCGTCCCATTGCACCCCGCCGCCCGCCCGAAGAGGAGCGGCGCGCGCATATCCTCGAATGCGCCGAGCGCGCCTTCGTGCGCTACGGCTTCCACGCGGCGACGATGACGCAGGTGGCGGACGAGGCCGGCATGAGCGCGGGCAATCTCTACCGCTATTTCCCCTCGAAAGAGGCGATCGTCGAGGGCCTTTGCCTGGCCGACCAGACGCAGCGCTCCGAATCCTTCGCCGCGCTCGAAGGCGCCGCCGACCTCAAGCGCGCCATGCGCGCGGCGCTGAAGGAGCACGTGCTCGGCTGCCCGCCAGCAAAGGCGCAGATGATCGTCGAGATCTGGGCCGAATCCGGCCGCAACCCGCGCGTCGCCGAATTCACCCGCCAGCTCGACCGCGACGTGATCGTCGGACTGGCCGATCTGTTCGATCTGGCCAAATCGCGCGGGCTCGCGCCGCAGGGCGTCGAATCCCGCTTCGCCGCGCGGCTGCTCTATTCGCTGGTCGCCGGGCTGTTCAAACGCATCGCGCTGGAGCCGGACTTCGACCTGGAGGCGGAATCGGCGATGGCGCTGGGCGTGTTCGAGGCTTTGTTCGCCGGCGCGCTGACGCCAAGCGCGGAGATCTGAGATGGGTCGCATTTTCTTCTCCCTGCTGATCCTGGCCGCGCTCGGCGCCGGCGGCGTCTATGCGCAATGGACGCTGCGGCCGTGCGATCCGCCGCTGCTGCCGCTCGACAAATGGGGCGTGGCCGCGCGCCCCGCCTGCGGCGCGCCTGCGGCGGAGGCCGAGGGGCCGCGCGAAGTCGAGCCGCCCGCGGTCTCCGTGGTCGAGGCGCAGACGCGCCGGTTCACCGACCGGCTGTTCGTCTCCGGCAC
>JAGWRL010000236.1 GCA_028876585.1 Pseudomonadota bacterium
GAACCTTGGACCCGCTGATTGTGAGTCGGGGCTAGGCGTCAGACGCAATCAGACGTTTCAGGACATGATGACTCCTCTGAATAGCGCCATTCGCTTGTGCTTGCGCGAATTGACAGCTAGTGCTCTAGACACCAGGTAACAGGGCAAGACGGCCTCATTTGGTTACCCCTGGGAAGTCGGGGTAACAGGCGCAATTTGGCTTCGACCTGCCATACCCGATTTTGAAAAATCAGCGGGCCGAAGGCCGGGAGCGTCAACGGCGGTCGACCGGGTAACGGTCTAACGGATATGCTGACCGACCTCAAAATCAGGAACGAAGGCAAGGGCGCCTCGCGGCGCGAAATCCCCGATGGCAAGATCGCCGGCCTCTACCTCGTTGTACAGCCGACCGGCGCGAAGTCATGGGCCGTCCGCTATCGCGTCGATGGTCAGCCGAAGAAATTCACGATCGGCGCCTATCCGGCAATCGACCGTGCCGCGGCGCGCAAGAGGGCGCAGGAAGCGCTTGGCGAGGTCGCTGGCGGCAACGCCTTCCGCCGCCAAGATCGCCGCCCGCGAGGCGCACAAGGCCGCAGAGTCGACGGCCGACCGCGTCGCCGAAGTCGCCGAGACGTTCATCGCGCGATGCGTGAAGCGCAATGCGGGCGACGCTTGGGCGCGCGAGGGCGAGCGGTTTCTCCGCAAGGAGATCTTCCCGGCGCTGGGAAAAAGCGCCTCGACGACGTCAAGATATCCGACGTTCACGACTTGCTCGACGCCATCGTTGACTGCGGCGCGCCGATCGTCGCCAATCGTGCGCTCGCGATCTTCCGCCGCCTTTGCAACTGGGCGATCGAGCGCGGAATCATCGCCGTCTCGCCGTGCGACAAGATCAAAGCGCCGGCCGCCGAGCAGAGCCGCGACCGCGTCTTGACCGATGACGAGGTCCGCCTGGCGTGGGGCGCGTTCGATCAAATCGGTTGGCCGTTCGGTCCGATTGCGAAGCTGCTTTTGCTGACCGGCGCGCGCCGCGACGAAGTCGGCTCGGCGACATGGGCCGAAATTGACCTGGTGGCGAAGACGTGGACGATTGCGAAAGAGCGCTCGAAAAACGGCGTCGCCCACGAAGTCCCGCTCAGCGACGCGGCCGTGGCGATCCTCGCCGCGATTCCGCGCATGGGCGAGCGGAAAGACGCTTTGGTCTTTTCGACGACCGGGAAAACCGCCGTCTCCGGCTTCAGCAAGGGCAGGCGCAAATTGATGCGGCGATGCTCGACGCGCTGAAGGTCGAAGCCGGCAACGCGCGCGAGGTCGAGGCGCCGGCGCGTTGGACTTACCACGATCTTCGCCGGATGGCAGCAAGCGGCATGGCGGGGCACGGCATTCCGCCGCACGTCGTCGAGGCGGTGCTCGATCACAAGGGCGGGACAATCAAGGGCGTCGCTGCGGTTTATAACCGCTACAGCTACGCGACAGAAAAGCGCGCGGCGCTGGAAGCATGGGCGCGACGGCTCGACGCGATCGTCAGCCCGGCGCTCGCATCGAACGTGGTTGGAATCGGGAGGGCGAGGGCCTGACATGCCGAAGGCGTCCCGCAACCGGTCGAAATATGCCGGCAATCGCTCCGAAAATCGGAGCGATCCAAAGACGTGGCGAACGTTGGAGAATCCAAACGATTGGGCCAATGACTTCCTTGAAAGCTGCTGGCTTGGCGCAAAGGCGCGCGCCCTGATCTGGGACGGATACGACAATATAGCCGCTGAAAGCCATAACGGAGACACACTAGCAAATTCGCTAGAGCTTATTGCACACATCGACCCTGCTTTCGATGACGCTCTCAGAGTCCTGCGGGCGTACAAACTTCACCGGGGAGGGTTAAAGGCGGAATTGCAGTGGCGACAGCGCCGATTCGGTTGCAGGCCAGCTTATGCGCTCGCTCTACTTGGCTTCCAGCGACCGCTCAACGTGGCGGAAAGGAAAGCGTGGCCCTGGCGGCGAAGTTGACCATGGCGCAGCTTGGAGCGCCTGGCGACGATTTCGAAACCGTGGCGACGGCGCTTCGAAAGGTGTTCGCCAGCTATCGTAGCGGCGGAAGTTTGGTTAAAGCGCCGCTGAACCTTGGCGACACCGGGCGCAAGTTGAAGGTTCGATTTTCTCGGCCTTGGCTTGGCGCCGATAACAAATCCCTGCGCGTAATGCGCGATGTCGAGTTTGCCGACGACAGGACCGGGCTTGCGCCAGACAACCAGTGGTGGCGTCGCATGATCCGAGACGGTCACTTCGAACTCGTGCGCATCATCTCGCCAGACGCTGGGAAATAATTCTAAGAACTTTTCCACGCCCAACCGGGCGGTTGGGCATAATTTCTCGCTTTGTCCCACTTGGCCGCGCCAAATCGCGGCCAAACTAGACGAGGCTGACGTGATCAAACAAGAATTCCCCGCGCCTGTTATCATCAACGGTCGCCTGTTCTTTGAGTGGCTCGCCGTCGAGAACCACAAGCGAGCGCTACTCGGTTTGCTCGAACTTCCGCGCGATCCAAACGCCCCGGTTCGGCTCATTCCAGCCAAAGTTGTTGCCTCCGAATTCGGATTCGGCCGCCGCACATTGGGCCGCCGCACATTGGGCCGGCGCATCGCCAAGCCGAAGCACAACGTGAGCGGCGAGGCGGCCTAAGTGGCGAAGAAAAAAAGCCTGAGCGTTTGCGCCGCTCAGGCTTCGAAGGTGGAAAACAAAATCGACAGCGCCTCTCATAGCGCGGCCGCCTTGCAATCGCAAATCAAGTTTCTCGCCCGCCGCGGCATTTCCCCGGCGCGCGCCGCGATCGTCGCGCCTTTCGCATTCGGGGAGGCGCGCTCATGAGCGACCTTCTCAACTCCACCGCGCTCCGCATCGTTCTCGCGATCGATCCAGGCGCGCACGGCGCCTTCGCCGTATTTGTCGACGGCAAGCTCGACGCCGTCTTCGACACGCCCGCGCTCGAAGAGAAGAGCGGCCGGCCGGCTGTTAACGCGCCGCTACTCGCCTCTCTGATTGCGGAGACGCACGCGACGGCGGCATTTTGTGAGTTTGTTGGAGCCCGTCCAACCGATGCGAAGGCGTCAGCGTTTGCCTTCGGCCGAAGCCGGGGCGTTATCGAAGGCGTCTGCGGCTCACTCTCAATCCCCCTCGCATTCAGCGCCCCGCAAACGTGGAAACGCCTTGCCGGGATCGCGCCAGGAACCGAAACCAAGGACACGGCGCGCGCCGTTGCGATCGCCAAGTGGCCGCACATGGCGGAGATGTTCGCGCGCAAGAAGGATATCGACCGGGCGGAAGCTTGTTTGATCGGCCGGGCGGCCTTGCAGCGGGAGGCGCGAAATGTCTGATCGCGCCGACTTCGCGCAAACCGGCGCCGCCGTCGCGCCTGATGATCTCGACGACGAGCGCCTTGTCGGTCTCAACCTGACGCCCGCCGAAGCCGCGCTCGCCGGTTCCATGCCGGCCGTCATGCACGCGCCGACCTATGTCGCGCTTCACGATCACGGCATTTCCTGCGCAGCCATCACCGGCTACGACGCCTTCGACGCCTTGCACGTCGAGCCCGTTTGCTTCCTCCCCAGCGGCCGGTTCGAACTCGCGCGAGACATGCGCGACCAAACCGGTGCGCTTCTCGCCGTCATCGTCCCCTGTCGCAACGATCTCGGCTTCCTCGACGATCTTTGCGCTTGGGAAATTTCGACCGACAAGCTGGCGTGGTGGCGTGGCGCGGCGGCTTTGATCGGCGAATCCTACTTCGCCGAGCCTTGGGTTGACGATGGCGTCCGCGTCTTCGCAACCGTGGCGGAATGGCTGCGGGCCGATCGGCGCGGCGTCGTCATCCTGCGGTCCTCGCTCGCGCGCTGGCGGTTGGCCGAACACCGGCTCATCGTCGATGACGCCCATTTCGGGCGCAAGCTCCGGGACGCGCTGTGGCTCCCCGAACCGTGCGGCTTCGTCGATACAGCGCGAAGGGCTGCGGCATGAATCGCCTGGTTGCCCTCGACGACTACGCGCCGGCGGCTGACAATCCACGCGACGACGCAAAGTCGGCGCCGCTGAAGGCGACCCGCATTATCTGGCGCGACCCATCGACCATTCCGCCTCGCCGGTTCTTGTATGGCCGGCATTTCGCACGCGGTTTCGTGAGCGTCACGGCCGCGCCCGGCGGCGTCGGCAAATCCTCGTTGGAGATCGCCGAAGCCATCGCCATCGGAACCGGCCGCAAGTTGCTCGACGTCACGCCGTACGAGCTCGCGCCGGTTTGGTATATGGGGCTTGAAGACCCGCTCGACGAATACGAGCGCCGCGTCGCAGCCATCGTCTTGCACTACGGCATTCCCGGCGATGAGATCGAGGCTGCGCTGTTTCTCGATTCCGGCCGGGATCAAGATTTCATCATCGCGACCGAAGAGAGAAACGGGACAAAAATCGTCGAGCCCGTTTTCGCGGCCATCGTTGAGAACGTTCGGCGCCACGGTATCGGCCTCATCATCGTTGACCCGTTCGTCGCCTGTCGCGCCGTTACGGAAAACGACAACACCAAATTGGAAAAAGTGACGAAGGCATGGGCGCGCATCGCCGACGTGACGAATTGCGCGGTCGAGCTGGTGCACCACTTCCGCAAGAGCGGGAACGGCGGCGGCGAGCCGACTGCGGACGATGTTCGCGGCGCGTCCGCCATCGTCGGCGCCGTCCGTTCCGTGCGCATCCTCGCCGGCATGTCGCAGGACCAAGCCGACCAGGCGGGCGTGAAAGACCACTTCCGCTATTTCTCAGTCGGCTTCGGGAAGGCCAATCTATTTCCGCGCTCCGACGCGGCAGACTGGTACCACATGGCGAGCGTCAGTCTCGGCAACGGCGGTAGTCGCCCACATGACGAAATCGGCGTCGTCACCGCCTGGAAATGGCCCAACGCTCTCGACGGGCTCCACGTCGCCGACCTGCGCAAAGTGCAAGACGTCGTCGCGGCTGGCGAATGGGCCGAGAGCGTTCAGAGTCGCGACTGGGTTGGACACGCCGTCGCTGACGCGCTGGGCCTCAACGCAGACGACAAGCGAGACAAGGCGCGCATCAAGTCGCTGTTGCGGACATGGACGGCCAGCGGCGCGCTAAAGCGAGATCGACAGTTCAACGCGAAGGAAGGCCGAGAGCGACCCGTCATAATTTGCGGAGCTAGAACGTAATTCCGCACTTCGCGGTTCCGCACTTGTTTCCGCACCGCGCCCCGCACCCCTTATGGAGGCGCGGTGCGGAGCGAAATTGCCGCACATGCCGCACCTCGCCGCACTTGAGGTGCGGAATGTGCGGAGGCATTCAGGCGTTAGACCCGGAAGTTGGTGAAAAGGCCGTTGCACACAAATCCATTCGCCCCGCCCGCATGAGTCTGGCGCTTTTGCTCATTCAATGGGCAAATGCTCTATTGCCAGCATTGCGTCTCCGCAGGCGCCCATGTGAGGCGGTTCAAATTGTTGATGTCGCAGATCATCATGCGAGCCACGGGTCCGTTCAAGGGCCGTTCGCTTCGTTCGACCGGGGAACGGTGGGGCGTCAGCGCTGAGGCGAGATGGCGAAGAAAGTTCAACATCGGGACGGCTCCAGTTTCGAACCGCCGAGATGGGGATGGATTGCCGAACGCAAGGTGGCGAAACTCACAGACGCGACGCTCCCCTCCTGCCCTCGCGCGAGACGGCGGCGCAAAGTGACCCATCTCTGCTTTTGGTTCGGCTCAAAAGGTGTCAGTTTCGCGCTTGGCGCACAAGATAGGCTTAACAGGCATATGAGCCGGAGTTGTGCGCTAGGAACAAACGAGCCCTAACTTGTGAGCCACGCCATGCGCATCGCCTATTTCCGCGTTTCGACCGGCGACCAATCCGTGAGCGCACAGCGCCACGCGCTCGGCGGAGCTTTCGACCGCGAGTTTGTCGACGAAGGCGTCAGCGGCGGCGTGCTGGCGGCCGACCGTCCCGGCTTCGCCAAGCTGATCGACACAGTCCGGGCGGGCGATACCGTTTGCGTCTACGCCGTGGATCGACTGGGACGCGACGCCATTGACGTACAGGCGACCGTCAAGCGCTTGATCGAACGCGGCGTCGTTCTCGACATTCACGGCATTGGCGTCTTGTCCGGCGACGTGGCGAAGCTCGCCCTCGCCATCTTCGCTCAGCTCGCTGAGATGGAGCGGACCAAGATCAAGGAGCGCACGGCCGCCGGGCGTGAAGCCGCCCGCGCCTCTCTGGCGACGACTGGGAAGACCCAGCACGGCAAGTTGAGCCTCGGACGGCCAAGCGCACGACGGCGCCGAAGTCGCCGCCTGGCGCGCCGAGAACGCCGCCAGCATTGCCGCGACGGCCGATCACTTCGGCCTGTCGGCTGCGACGGTCAAGCGCTACTGCGCCCGCGCCACGGCCGTCTGACGCCTCTCGCTCATATTCAATCTTATCGGGTTGCCCTCGCCGGGCGGCTTTTTGTTTGCGCCTCAATCCATCAACAGGAATGATTGTCGCGCTCTGTCACTCATTGTCTCGCAATATCGATCATTGTAACACTTTGATATAATGCGTATTTTCCATTGCGATCAGCCCGCGCTCGTGAGAAGCTCGCGGCATGAAACTGACGCCATCGTCACCGAAAGTCCGTGTGCTTGGTCCACATAGCCGCGTGCCGACGCGTGGCGCGGTCGGCGATGGCGTTGACGGCCGATCACGGGAAGGCCGGTTTCTGCGGCAGACTGAGCGCGAATTGCTGATCCAGTTTGGTCGCGAGCCGTCATTCGGCGAGCGCCTGCTCATCCGCCGGATCGCTCGTGCGATGTTGCAGCTTGAGCTTTTCGACCAGAAGCCTTCGACCGATGGCGAATTCACGGCGCATGACGCGCGCGCCTTTTCCGCGCTCAGCAACCAAGTGCGGCTCGGCTTGCGCGACATTGGCTTGAAGTCGGCGCCGAAGGACAAGCCGGCGACCGTCGCCGAGATCGCGGCGCGCTGCGCTCAGCCGAGGGTCGCCGCCGAGTGAAGCCCCTCGTCACGATGCGCGCCGCGCTCGACGATCCCGACCTGTTCGGCCGGATGCTGGCGGGCGAGTCCTGGCGCCGTGGCGAGCGCTGCTGATCGCCGCCATGGGCGAGGAACTAACCGAAGGCGAGCGCGCGGTCTTCGAAGACCTCACGGGGCGCGAGCGCGAGCCACTGAGCCGGGTTGACGAACTTTGGGCCATCATCGGTCGTCGAGGCGGCAAAACCCGCGCAGCGGCCGTCCTGGCGGCATATTTGGCGGCCTTGGTCGATCATTCCGACAAGCTCGCGCCCGGCGAGCGCGGCGTGTTGCCGATCATGTCCGCGTCGACTTGGCAGGCGCAAAGGGCGTTCGGATTTCTTTCGGGCATTTTCGCCGAAGTCCCGACGCTGGCGGCGCTGGTCGAGAACGAAACCGCCGACACACTTTCGCTGAGCAACGGCGTCGACGTCGAATGCCGACCGGCGAGCTTTCGCACGGTTCGCGGTTCGACCTTCATTGCAGCTATCGCGGATGAGGTCGCCTTCTGGCGATCGGATGAAACAAGCCGCAATCCTGATACTGCGATTCTGGCGGCGACACGGCCGGCGCCGGCGACAACCGGCGGCCCGTTGATCGTCATTTCCTCGCCTTATGCGCAATCCGGGGAGTTATGGTCGACGTTCAAGCGCGACTATGGCGCGTCGGGCGACCCGCTGATCCTGGTTGCGCGCGCGCCGTCGCGGACGATGAATCCGACGTTGCCGCAAAGGTGGTTGATCGGGCGCGCGAACGCGATCCGGACTCGGCGCGGGCGGAATTCGACGCGGAATTTAGGAGTGACATTTCGACGTTTATCAGCCGCGAGACCGTCGACGCTGCGATTGAATTTGGCGTCACGGTCCGCGCGCCGGTAGATGGCGTCGCCTATGTCGGCTTTGTTGATCCGTCCGGCGGCTTGCCGAGCGCAAGGCGCTGTTGGCGCGCCGTCTCGACGCCGAGGCGGAACGGCAGGGCGCCGAGATTGCGGTCGCGGCCGTGGCGGGAAAGCGAACAAGCTTGATCCACGACATGAACCGCGTTGGCGTGCGCATCCGCGAGCGGCAAGTCGCGGCGGCGCTCGACGAAGGCCGGCGCTTGCACAGCGAGGCGCAAGCGCTCGCGGCCGATCTTGCCGGCAAGCTTCAACGCCTCATGGGATTGCGGCAAGCGATTGTTTCCCTGATGACCGAGACCGCCAACCGCCAACCGCCATGACGCCGATCAGGGGCGCGTGTTCAACGGGGCGCCTTACGAGGTTGACGCGCTGCAACGCCCCGACATTCTCGCCGACCCGGCGACCGTCGAAACCCACACGCGACAATGGTTGGAGAAAGTCAGATGACGACTCGCGACCGGACGGCCGACGACCTGGCGCACGCTCAGTTCAAAGCCGATTTCAACAAGCTGTTCGGCGTGAAGCCGCAACTGCGCAAGCGTGGCGCCAACAAGGAAGATCAGCGCCGCAGGAACATCGAGCGCGCCTTTCCGACTCCTGAGCTACGAAGGGAATACGAGAGCGCGGACGAAGCTGGAAAGACCGTGATGCTGCTTGAAAAGATGCCGGAGGCGATGGTCGAGCCGCAGCGTTTGGAGAAGCGGGCGGCGCTGGCGAAGATCGCCGCCGACAGCCGCGAAATGCGAGCGCAACTCGACGCCTACAAAGGTGAGATCGAGAAAATCGATCGCGACTTCAGCGAAATAAAGAAGCGCGCGGAGGAAGCGCGGTCGCGATCGTTCCATGTGCGCCCCTTCGCGCTCGATCCCAACGATCCCGCCGCGCTGGAAATCGTTGGCGAGGCGCTGCGGCGCAATCCCAATTTGCTCGACAAGATCAACCGCCCCAACTGAAGGCAAAGCCATGAGCAACATTCGTATGTTTCCCGCGTCCTGGTCGCCGCCGGCGCAAATCATTTGCGGCATGCGCTCATATAGCGGCGCGCCCGGCCAGTTGGTCGACGTTCCCGCTTCTAATGCGCAAAGCCGGATTGGCTGGACGCCGATTGCGCCGTCAGGCACGACAGCGCAGCGCCCCACGAATGTCGTGGCCGGCAATTGGTACATCGACACGACGCTTAGCGCCGCGATCGTGTATGACGGCGCCTATTGGCGCAATCCGATCACGTCCGCGCTTGTCTGATGATGCTTGATCAGGCCGAAGCCGCTGAGCGCGTGGCCTTTGCCGCGATCGGAGCGTTGGGCGAGGCCGAGCTTGCGGCTGTCAAGGCGTGGGTTGCGAGCGGTTGCGAGGGGCCGCGGCCTTTGTCTGACGCTGAGGCGCGGCGCGTGTTGGCGGATCGGTTGATGGCGGCGATTGAGGCGCGGGAAGGCGAGGGCGTGTTGGGTCGCGCCATGCTACTCAATTATCAGACCTTGGCGTGACGAGACGCGATCTCAGGAAAGAGTTGCAGCCTGCTACTCTTTCGGACCTTGGCGAGCGCGACGCCGGAGGGCGAGGTCGCATTGAATCGCGCCCGGCGATTCAATTGGCCGACCTAGTCGCGTGGATTCGCGGAGGTTGACCGGCCGGATCGCTTCCGCGTGGTCCACGGGCGCGCCGCGGCCGGTCCGCCCCAGGATCGCGCGACGTCGCTTGGTCGCGTGGGACATCGTCAGTTTCGGTGACGCAGTTGATCAATCAGTCTCGTTTCGCGGCGTGCAGGGGCGGGCGAAGCGCCTGACCCTCTCTTGCTGGCCAACCCCGGCAGGCCTGGTACGCTCGAGCGCAGGCAAGCGCCATAGCAATAGGTTTTGTCGCCTGGCCAGCTCATGCAGGCCAGAATACACTGACAGTAAGGTTCGCGATCGCACGCCTTTTCCTCGGCGCCGGCGGGGTTGTCGATGGCGAACGTCGACACAGCGAGCGCGCCGATCGCGAGGGTCTTGATCAGCTTCGTGAACATCGTGTTGCTCCTTTGACTGAGGTTTGAACGTCGGGTCTGCGCCCGACAGTTCCTAGTCTAGGAAACTCGCATTCGCAGCGCTGTTCCCTACGGCACAGCCCGAAGGAGGAATGTGAGAGGGTCGCCGGCGTGTTTCCGGAAGGCGCGCTCAAGGAGAACGTCAAGAGACAACCTCTTTCAGAGAATCGGCCGCTTTTTCATTGCCTTCGGCGGCGGCTTTCTGCAGCTTGCGGAGACCGGCTTCGCGGCTTGTCCCGGTTGGGCGTTCCGATTGAGTCTCAAGGTGTATATTATCCACGTTGGTTTCTTCGCCTTCCGACTTTCCCGCGCGCCCGTATGGATTGTTTGAGCCTCCGGCCGGCCGCTTCGTCACCTCAACCCATAGCGCCAGCACGTCCGCACGGTCGTGAATCAGGTTTTCAACCGTGTCGCAATCGGGGCGGATGCGAACGACGCCGCTTGACGGTCGCTAGATCGTCGGCGATGGCGCGGCGCAAGGCGATCTATGAGGTGATGTACCCGGAGACGAAAGCGGAAGCTAACACCTCGCTCGCGCGGAAAGCGAGCGCAAATTCTGCGTTCGTTCCCGCGACGGTGGACGCTACGGGCAAAAGCCGCCGCTCTGTTGAGATCGCCGCCGCGCGCGGGAAAGCGCTCGGCGACGATCTCGACGCCATCGCCGGTACGTCGCTCGACAAGGGCGCGGAGCTGGACGCGCTGGCGCATATGGACAAGGAAGATCGCGCCTCGCTGATCCAGCGCGCTAAGACCGGCGAGAAAGTCAGCGCGCGGATATCAACCATAGACGGCGACATAAAACGCGCTCGCACTCACGAGTCGTCTTCCGCCTCTTCCGCAATCTGTTCGTTCAGAAAGTCTGCTTTCGCCTGAGCTTCGCTGGCGGACTCATAGACGCCGACAAGTCCGTTCGGCCCTACAACGCGCCAACCCTTCGAGCCATCGTTGATGCGCTCGACGGTATAGAGCGGGGCCTCGTGACCAGGGTCGCCCATTTCGCAACTCCCACGCTTCCGCTATTCGTCATTGCTGGCGTTCAAATCCTCAACGGCGATCACCGCCGGCGCCGGCCTGCGCAGCCTGACGCCCGCCCCGCCGCCGTTCTCGGCGATGAACTCGACGCCAGCGGCTTCGAGGGCGGAAACCATTTTTGCGATTGCCGCTTCTG
Source organism: Pseudomonadota bacterium (assembly GCA_028876585.1). The sequence goes on from JAGWRL010000236.1 coordinate 11,118, forward strand.
AGACGTTCGTCAATCCAGTTTCAAAGCGCTTGATAGTCGGTTCCGAGAGATCGGCCGCTTTCGCAAGCTGAGGCTGGGACCAACCCAATAAGCCCCTCGCCCCTCGAATTTGTGCAATCGACGCCATGGGCGCTTGACCGTTTTCGTATCATTGCGCATGATCCGAAACGTATCACAAACCGCTCATAGGAGCAACCCCAATGCCCAACGCCACGTTGCGGGCAAACGCCCGAACTTTGCCCTGTCGCAGGCGACCCGTCGCGCCCGCGCTCCGTCGCCGGCTGGAGGCGTCGCTCGAAAACCTGATCGGCCTGCTCGACGAACTCGACGGCGACCCGGACCTGGAAGATGGCCACGACCGCGAAGGCGATCCGGCCGAAAGGGGCCTCGCCGACGCGGACGGGTTGGCCGAACAGACCGGCGGCGAGCCGTCGCTCGGCGCGACGCTCGATATAGATCAGCGCGTCGCCTGGGGCCGCCAGCGTTTCACTTGGACGGTCGATAGCGAGGCGACGGGAACCGTCGAGGATGTCGAGCGCGTGAAGTCGTATGACGCGCGCGTCGCCGATCGCGCGGCGGCTATCGCTGCCCGCAACCAAGCCCGCGAGATCATCCGGCGCCGCCGGGCCGCCGCTCACGCTTGAAAGGAAGACCGATGACGAAGACCCATTGAACGCCGTGGCGGAAGCCGCGCCCATCGATCGCCGCGCCGCGCTCGGCGCTATCGCCGGAGCCGCCGGCCTGCTCGCCGCTCCCCGCCTCGCCAAAGCGGGCGACCTGGCGGCCGATCTCGTCTTCGCCGCCATCGAACGCCATCGCGCCGCCTGGGCGCATTTCGGGGCGACGTGTTCGCTCACCGACGACGTGCTGGCCGAACAGGAAGGCCGGACGATCACGGCGGCCGACGAAGCCGAGCACGCCGCCGCGAATGACGTCGAGACGGCGCTGTTTCTGGCGCTGCTTGCGGCCGCGCCGCAGACCAAAGCCGGGGCGCGGTCGCTGATAGCCTATGCGTCGGCCTTCGATCTCGGCGGCATAGACGCCGCGCTCGAAACGCTGTTCGCCGCGCTGCTGCGCTCGCCGGGGAGGCTTGACGATGGAAAACGCCAGCCCTCCCGACGCCGCCCTCGTGGGTCTCGCCCGCGAGCTGATCGCCAAAATCCGCGCCAATGGCCACGACGTCCACATTGACGCTGGTCACTTGGGTTTTCTGCTGAGCGTGGCCAAACCGACCGCCGAGCCTGGAAATGTGCGCGGCAGGGACCTTCCCTCGTCTGCGCTCGGCGTCGACCTGACGCCTTACGAGGCGATCTTCGCCAGCGCGGACTGTGACCGGATTTTCGCCGCCGCGCTGCAAGGGGAGGCGTGAGCCCGGCGACGGCCGCGCCTTGTCGCTCGCGGCCGAGGCCGTGGCGCTGGCCTGGGGCATGGTCGGGACGGCGGCGACCCTGCGCGGGCCTCCCGCTGGCGCTCGACCAGCGCGGGGCGCTACGCCGTAAGCGGCTCGCTGAAAATGCGGGGCGGCTTCGGCATCCCCGATCTCATCGGCCCGGCGCGGATGTATCGCCGGGCCGATTTCGGGCGTACCCAGCTAATATTCATCACGGCCAGTCTTGGCTATCGCCCCACTTACCGATATCCGACTCGCTCGGCCAAGTCGTCACTGTATTTTTTGTAAGCATGGGCAATTTCGATGGCTAATGCGTCCGTAATCAGAGGAGGCGGCCAATATATTTTTGAAAATTATCGGGAAATATTCGCTCTACGCGACTACGAGCGCGTGGTAAATTTTGCCAATTCTAGCCTTCCGCGATCGTTGGCAGCGAACTGAAAGAATAAAAAAGCAAATGACCGATCGTAAATTTGGTTGTCTGCGAGTTTGGCCTGCGATCTTCCGGCTTCACTTCCGGAGGAAGCTCATCGAAATCCAAGATTTGAAAGCTGAGGTGGACCCACCTATAGCTCTGTGAGTTCATCACGTGCTTCCCGATCCAAATTGCCCAACCTTTCGGGACGGATTGGGTGCGCATGAGCCATTCGCGGTCCTCTTGTGGAATTCCAACGAAGGAATTGCCCTTGCTGGAAAATTCGGCGGTCATCGTAGCCATCGCTATCCACACGGCTACCGCGCGTTGGGCGGCCTCATCGAGGGTGCAAGGGGAACCCTTCAGAAGGGGAATCAGGTAGGGCTTAGCTCGAGTCTGAATCCCACTAAACCAAGTAGAATTGCATTTGGCGCAGACGATTTCAGGAGAGGAGTCGAGAACATCGCCGGCGCGAGTTCGAACGTCTGCAGGTTCCTGTTCGCCCGGCCGTGGTACGAAAATTCTGGCTTGGGTGTGCTTGTTTCCAAGCCGCTCAACGTAGCCCCTCGTCCAAGCGCCAAAAACGTGCTCCGCAGTCAGTTTGCCGAGTCGACCGCAGAAAATGCAACTCTTGTTCAAATTTCGTCTGCCGTTACCCTAGCGTATACTGCGGTCAAAAAGAGTCCGTTTTTCTGACGGTCACATTTCTCGCTAAGTGATTTATTTTGCTTTGGTGGGCGCACAAGGGCTCGAACCTTGGACCCGCTGATTAAGAGTCAGCTGCTCTACCAACTGAGCTATGCGCCCGTCGCGGAAGCGTCTTCCGCGATGAGGCCCGCCCCATAGCAAAGGGGCGCAGCCGTGTCTACCCTGGCCGACCCGATTAAATCGGCGATCACGCGGGCGACCCGCTCGCTCGGGGACCCGTGGCCGCCTCGCTCGGCCGCGCCGCCTGTGAAAAGCCTCGCCGTGGCCGAATCGTTCGACACGGCGCGGGCAAGTTCAGCCGGCGGCCGCGCTCATTTGACAGGGGCCGGGCCTAGCGCCGCCTCGATCCAGGCGCGGGTCTGCGCCAGCACCTCGTCCGACAGGTCCGCATCGTCGATCGCGCGGGCGAGGATCACGGCGCCCACCATCGCCGCCCAGGTCCCGATCGCCGCGCGGCGTCGCTGCGCCGCGTCCAGATCGGGGAGCGCTTGGCTGATCCGCTCGATCTGCGATCGCAGCCCCTGCGTCATCGCCGCGCGCGCCGCCGGCGTCTGGTGGCGGATGTCGGCGGCGAGGCCCGCCGTGGGGCAGCCGCCGGCGGCGTCGTCCCGATGCCCCGGCGCGAGATAGGCGTCGAGATAGGCGCGCAGATCGCCGCCGCCTTCGCCGTCGGCGAGAACATGGCCGACCGTCTCGGCGACGAGATCGTCCTTCGAGCGGAAATGCCCGTAGAAACCGCCGTGCGTGAGGCCGGCGGCCTGCATCACTTCGGCGACGCTGACGGCGTCGAAGCCTTTGTCGCGGAACAGCCGGCTGGCGACGTCGAGGATTCGCCGCCGGTTCTGCGCCATCTGCTCTCGACTGACTTTCATGGCTCACACTGGCCCTTGACATAATCATGACCATCATCATATTTAGTCAATCATGATAACCGTCATGAATATAGGGTTCCACGCAGCGGAGAGCAATCCCATGGCCGCCATTCCCTCAGTTCTGATCACCGGCGCCTCCACCGGCATCGGCGCCGTCTATGCGGATCGCTTCGCGCATCGTGGCCATGACCTTGTGCTGGTCGCGCGCGACCGGGCGCGGATGGAGGCGCTGGCGGCGCGCTTGCGGCGGGAGGCCGGCGTGTCAATCGACATCGTCCAGGCCGATCTGACGCAGCCCGGCGAACTTGCGACGGTGGAGGCCCGTCTGCGCGACGACGCGCGCATCGGCGTTCTCGTCAATAATGCGGGAGCGGCCCTCGGCGGGTCGTTCATCCAGCAATCCACGGACGATGTCGCGCGCCTCGTCGCGCTCAACACCACGGCGCTGCTGCGGCTCGCCCACGCGGCGGCGGCGCGTTTTGCGCAGGCCGGCGCGGGGGCGATCATCAATATCAGCTCCGTGGTCGGCCTGGCGCCCGAATTCGGCATGACCGTCTATGGCGCGACCAAGGCGTTCGCGCTGTTCCTGTCGCAGGGCCTCGCCGTCGAACTCGGCCCCAAGGGCGTCTACGTTCAGGCCGTGCTGCCCGCCGCCACGCGCACCGAGATTTGGAAACACGCCGGCGCCGACGTCAACACGATGGCGGGCGTGATGGAGGTCGACGAACTCGTCGATGCGGCGCTGCTCGGTTTCGACCGCCGCGAGCCGGTGACGATTCCCCCGCTGCCCGACGCGGGCCAATGGGACGCCTATCAGGCGGCGCGTCAGGCCATGTTGCCGAACACGCGGCAAAATCACGCCGCGCCGCGCTACCGGACCGGCGCTTAAACCGCCGCGCCGCCAAAGGCAAAATGGGAGCCGACATGCAGGCCTTCATCCTCGATCACTACAAGAAAAAGAGCCTGCTGCGCCTCGGCGAGACGCCGGCGCCGACGCCGGGGCCAGACGATGTTCTGGTTGAAGTCCACGCGGCGGGGGTCAATCCGCTGGACGCGAAAATCCGCGACGGCGAATTCAAACCCATTCTGCCTTATCGCCCGCCGTTCATTCTCGGGCACGATGTGGCGGGGACCGTGGTTGCGATCGGCGCGAACGTTCGACGGTTCCAGCCGGGCGACGCGGTCTACGCCCGACCGCGCGACGGCCGGATCGGCGCGTTCGCGGAGTTCATCGCCATCAACGAAGCCGACGCGGCGCGCAAGCCGGCCAACCTCGACATGGCGCAGGCGGCCTCGATCCCGCTGGTCGGCCTGACTGCGTGGCAGGCCCTGGTTGAGCGCGGCGGGTTGAAGACGGGGCAGAAAGTTCTGATCCACGCCGGCTCAGGCGGGGTCGGAACATTCGCCATCCAACTCGCCAAACATCTCGGCGCGACGGTCGCGACCACGACCAGCGCGGCGAACGTGGAGCTGGTGCGAAGCCTGGGCGCCGATATCGTCATCGACTACAAAGCCCAAGATTTCGAGACGATCTTGTCCGGCTACGATCTGGCGCTGAACAGCCTCGACGGCGGGACCTTGCGCAAATCCCTCACCGTGCTCAAGCCGGGCGGCAAGCTGATCTCGATCTCCGGCCCGCCGGACGCGGATTTCGCCATCAAACAGGGCGTGAACTGGGGCCTGCGTCAGTTGTTCCGGGCACTCAGCTTCGGCGTTCGCCGGCGGGCCAAACGCCGTGGCGTCAGCTATGAGTTCCTGTTCATGCACGCCAGCGGCGGGCAGTTGAGCGAGATCACGCGGCTGATTGAAGCCGGCGCTATCCGCCCGGTCGTGGATCGCGTGTTCCCGTTCGAATCGACCAACGAAGCCTTGGCGCAGACTGAGACCGGGCGCTCAAAAGGCAAGATCGTCGTCAAACTGAAGTGAACCTCGCTATAGCGATTTCCGTTCGGATGGGATCGCCGGCGTCATTCCCGCGAAAGCGGGAA
>JAGWRL010000237.1 GCA_028876585.1 Pseudomonadota bacterium
GTCCTGTCCGCCTATGTCGAGCTGTTTCGCGGCACGCCGTTTCTGGTGCAGCTTTATCTGCTCTATTTCGGCGGCCCCTATATCGGCCTGTCGCTCGACGCCCTGCCGGCGGGGCTGATGGGCCTGTCCGTCTATGGCGGCGCCTATTTCAGCGAGGTCTACCGACTGGGCTTCGAGGCGGTGCCGCGCGGCCATGTCGAGGCGGCCGAATGCGCGGGGCTCAGCCGGGCGCAGATCGTGCGCCGCATCCTGTTGCCGGAAATGGCGGTGCTGGTGTTGCCGGCGAGCGTCAACCTCGCCGTCAGCCTGTTAAAGGACACCGCCATCCTCTCCGTCATCACCGTGCAGGAACTGACCTTCACCGTGCAGGCGATCGGCACCGAGTTCTACGCCTTCGTCGAGGCATTGTTCCTGCTCGCGCTCGGCTATTGGGCGCTCGTCGAAATCGCCGCGTGGCTCGGCCGTCTGGCCGAGCGGCGGCTAGCCCGGTATGTCGTGACATGAGCCCGGCCATCTCCGTCAAACAGGTGAGCAAATCCTTCGGCAAGACCGAGGTGCTGCACAAAATCGATCTCGAAATCCCCGCCGGCGCCGCCACCTGCGTCATCGGCCCGTCGGGCTCGGGCAAGAGCACGCTGCTGCGGTGCCTCGCCTTTCTGGAGGAGGCCGATTCCGGGGTGATCGAAGTGTTCGGCGAGCCGCTCGGCTTCACCGAGGATGCGGCGGGGAAGCGCACGCGGCTTCCCGCCGCGCGGCTGCGCGCGGTGCGGGCCGGCGTCGGCATGGTGTTCCAGCAGTTCAACCTGTGGCCGCACATGACCGCGCTCGGCAATGTCAGCGAGGCGCTGAAGCGGGTGCGCAAGCTGCCGCGCGCTGAAGCGGAGGCGCGGGCGATGGCGCAGCTCCAGCGCATCGGGCTGGCGGAGCGGGCGGGCCATTATCCCTCGCAGCTCTCCGGCGGCCAGCAGCAGCGCGTCGCCATCGCCCGCGCGCTGGCGCTGGAGCCGAAAATCATGCTGTTCGACGAGGCCACCGCCTCGCTCGACCCGGAACTGACCGGCGAAGTGCTTGCGGTGATGCGCAAGCTCGCCGAGGACGGCATGACGATGGTGATCGTCACCCACGAGATCGGCTTCGCCGCCACCATCGGCAAGCTGATCGCCTTCCTCGACCACGGCCGCGTGCTGATCTCCGGCGGCCCGCAAGAGGTGTTCGGCAAACCAAGGCTCGCCCGCATCGACCAGTTCCTCGACACGTATCTCGATCGCGGGGCGGCGATGTTGTTGTGAGGGGGGTGTCCAGAGTATCCGTGCGGCAAATGGGTGGAATCGTCATTGCGAGGAGCGAAGCGACGAAGCAATCCATCTCGACGCGATCGTCGGCAAGCAGGATAGTGCGGCTCAGCGGAAACATGGATCGCTTCACTGCGCTCGCAATGACGGTGGATCAACGCAAACGCAATTTGCTCACCCCAACTTCCGCGCGAACCCGCCCGTCCGCTCCGCCAAATACTGCGCGAAATCGTAGTTCGGCCGCTCCAGATGGCTCAGATGGCCCGGCTCGGCGAGGTTCGACAGCAGGCCGCGATAGACCCTCTCCGTGCAGCCGCGATCCTCGACATTGACGTGATCGAGCAGCGTCTTCACCGCCGCCAGCGATTCCCGCGCCTCCGGCGCGTTGATGTAATCGGGCGACATGCCGCCGCCGAAGATCATGTCGACCTGCCCCGGCCCATGCGGATGCAGGCTGAGATACCAGAAATAGCCCGGCGTCAGCGTGACCATCAGGCTCGGATAGACGCTGAGCAGGAAGGTGGTGCGGCGACGGTCGCCCTTCAGCCTGACATTGTCGGGATGCGCCAGCGCGATCTTCAGCGTGTCGTCTTTCAGGATCGTGTGATGGTTGAACATCGCCGCGCCGGGCGGGCACACCATGTCTTCGAGCCGCGACAGCCCGCCGATGGTGCCGGAATGGCAGACGGGGAGATGGTAGCTCTCCATGAAATTCTCGGCCAGCACCTTCCAGTTGGTGTCCCAGCGGTGGGTCTCGCGGAAGGTTTCGATGTAGCTGCCCATGTCGAAATCGTCGATCAGCGCTTCGACTTCGGCGAGTTGCGCGGCGACCGGCGGCGCCTCGGCGTTGAGCGTCACCATGATCCAGCCGAGCCATTCCTCGCAGCGCACGGCGGGCAGCTTGTAATCGTCCTTGCAGAAACCCGCGTTGCGCGCCATCGCCGGCGCGGCGCGCAGCGACCCGTCGAGATTGTAAGTCCAGCCGTGATAGGGGCAGACGATGGCGCGCGCCGAGCCTTGCCCTTCGAGCAGCGTCGACATGCGGTGGCGGCACACGTTCGACATCGCGCGCAGCTTGCCCGCGCCGTCGCGCAGCACGACGATCGGCTGGCCGGCGAGTTCATAGGCGATGTAATCGCCGGGGTTTTTGAGCGCGCTGGCGCGGCCGACGCTGACCCAATCGCGCGCGAACACGTTCTCCAGCTCGGCCTTGAGAAAATCCTCGCTGGTGTAGACGCTGCGCGGCATGGCGCGCGCCCGCTCGAATGGCGCGCTGACATTGGCGACGAGTTCACGGACGGGGAGGTTGACGCTCATGCCTTGATCATAGCGCCATCGGCCACGGTTTGTTAACCCTCGCGAGCGCCACTATGGGTTTCCGATGCCCGACCCTCGCCTGACCCCCGCCCGCCCCGATCTCGCCGCCGCGCATTTGCGCGGGACGGTGCGGGCCGAGCGGTTCGTCGACGGCCGCGCCGCCGCGATCATCGCGCCGAGCGCCGCGCTGCTGCGCCGCCCCGATCCCGACGCGCCCTGGGAGACGCAGGCGCTCTATGGCGAGGCGGCGACCGTCTATGACGAGCGCGACGGCTTCGCCTGGGTGCAACTCGCGCGCGACGGCTATGTCGGCTATCTCAAGGTCGATGCGCTCGGGGACGCGGTCGCGCCGACGCACCGGGTCGCGGCGCTGCGCACCCACGCCTACCCCGGCGCCAGCATCAAGCTGCCGCATCGGTTCGCCCTGTCGCTCGGCGCGCTCATCGCCATCACGGCCGCGGACGGCGATTTCCTGGTCGACGGCAAAGGCCGGCGTTACTGGGCGCGCCATCTCGCCCCCGTCGACAGCGTCGAGCCGGATTTCGTCGCCGTCGCCGAGAAATTCCTGCACGCGCCCTATCTCTGGGGCGGCCGCACCTCGCAGGGGATCGATTGTTCGGGCCTGACGCAGGCCGGCCTGACGGCGGCGGGCGTCGCCGCGCCGCGCGACAGCGACATGCTGGAGCGGCTGGGCGCGCCCGCCGACGCGCCGCTCAAGCGTGGCGATCTCGTGTACTGGAGCGGCCATGTCGGCGTGCTGCGCGACGCCGAAACGCTGCTGCACGCCAACGGCTATCACATGGCGGTGGCGTCTGAGCCGCTGGCGGGCGCGCGCGCGCGCATCGCCGCCAGCGGCGGCGGCGAGATCACCTCGATCCGCCGCCTCGCGATTTAGAGCCGCTCCACCCGCACGTGGGCGATTCCGGCCGAGCGGATGCCGAGCGCGCCGGCGGCGACCGTCGACAGATCGATGATGCGATTGGGCGCGGCGAACGGGCCGCGATCGACGATGGTGACATCGACAGAACGGCCGTTGTCGAGATCGTGAACGCGCACCCGGGTCCCGAACGGAAGGTGCTTATGCGCCGCAATCATCGAGTGGGGATAACGGGGATGGAAATAATACGTCGCAATCCCGTATTCGTCGGCGGAAGCGACGCCAGACAAAGTCAACGCGCCGAGTAGTCCCAAAATAACAGCTTTCATTACAGATCCTTGATTGAACGCTTTGCGTTACGCCGTCCTTGTCTTGGCTTCCTCCACTGCCCGTTTTACGTCGAAATGCGCCAAAAAATTGACGTATGCTCACCGGCGCTGCTTTCGCGCCCGTCGCGGCGCGTAAGGCTTTGGCTTTGCAGGGGCGGCCGGCGGAAAATTTTGCTGGCGTGAAATCGCTGCGGGGGAGTAGCGCGCGGGCGCCGACGCGGGGTAGTTAGCCGCCTGGCATCGGGAGGAAAGCATGAAAGTTCTGGTGATCGGCGCGGCGGGCATGATCGGCCGCAAACTCGTCGAGCGGTTTGCGCGCGAGGGCGCGCTCGGCGGCGCCAAGATTACGAACCTGGAGGCGGTCGACATCGTGGCGCCCTCGCCGCCGCCCGCGCCCTTCCCCATTCAGAGCGAAGCCTGCGACATCGCCGCCGCCTACGTGACGCGCAAGCTGGCGGCGGGGCGCCCGGATGTGGTGTTTCTGCTCGCCTCCGTGGTTTCCGGCGAGGCGGAGGCCGATTTCGACAAGGGTTACGGCATCAACCTCGACGGCACGCGGCTGATCTTCGACGCGCTGCGCCTCGAGCAGGCGCTGTCGGGCGGCTCGTATCGTCCCCGCATCGTGTTCACCTCGTCGATCGCGGTGTTCGGCGCGCCGTTCCCCGAAAAAATCCACGACGAATTCTTCACCACGCCGCTGACAAGCTACGGCACGCAGAAGGCGATCTGCGAATTGCTGCTGTCGGATTATTCGCGCCGCGGTTTCTTCGACGGGATCGCGATCCGACTGCCGACGATCTGCGTGCGGCCGGGCAAGCCGAACAAGGCGGCCTCGGGCTTCTTCTCCAACATCATCCGCGAGCCGCTGAAGGGCGAGCCGGCGGTGCTGCCGGTGGAGGACAGCGTGCGCCATCACCACGCCAGCCCGCGCGCCGCCGTCGGCTTCCTGCTGCACGCGGCGACGATGGACCTCGCCCAGCTCGGGGCGCGCCGGGCGCTGACCATGCCCGGCGTCTCGGTGACGGTGGCCGAGCAGATCGAGGCGTTGCGCCGCGTCGCCGGCGACAAGGCGGTGGCGCTGATCAAGCGCGAACCCGACGAGACGATCCGCCGCATCGTCGCCGGCTGGCCGCGCCAGTTCGACGCCAAACGCGCCGAAGCGCTGGGCTTCAAGGCCGAGACCGATTTCGACGCCATCATCCGGGCGCATATCGAAGACGAGCATGTCTGAAGCCGCAGCGGCGCCGCGCGCGGCGCCGCGCGCGCTGGTCGGCGCCGCGCTGTGCATGGCGAGCTGGGCGGTGTTCAGCTTGCAGGACGCCATCGTCAAAGCGCTGGTGGTCGATCTGCCGGTGGCGGAGGTGCTGTTCGGCCGCTCGCTGGTGATCGTGGCGCTGTCGTTCGCCTTCCTCGACCGCGCCGATTACCGGGCGCTGAGCGTGCCCGCCAATCTGCGCGCGGTGGTGTTGCGCTCGGCGCTGATCCTGATCGCCTGGCTCGCCTATTACCGCGCCTCGCGCTCGCTCCAGCTCGCCGAACTCGTCACCTATTATTTCGTCGCGCCGCTGTTCGTGGTGGCGCTGTCGGCGCCGCTGCTGAAGGAGCGGGTCGGGCTCGGGCGCTGGGGCGCGACGATTTTGGGGTTCGGCGGCGTTTTGGCAGCGGCCGCGCCCGGCGCCGGCGCGCCGCTCCTGCCCGTCGGGCTGGCGCTCATCGCCGCTTTCGCCTGGGCGCTGACGACGATCCTCGCCCGCTCGTTGGCCAAGGGGGTGACCACGCCGGCGTTGATGCTGGCCGGCTCGATCGGCTTCTTGGGCGCCTGCGGCGCCGCGCTGCCGAGCTTCGGCGTCTGGCCGGGCCTCAATCAGACGCTGGCGATGGGCGCGCTCGGCCTCGTCGGCGGGGCCGGGCAATATCTGTGGTTCGAGGGCGCGCGGCGGGCCGAGGCGTCGCTGCTGGCGCCGCTCGAATATTCGATGTTCGCCTATGCGATCTTCTGGGGCTATCTCGTATTCGGCGATTGGCCGCGCCCGCGCACGTTCCTCGGCGCGGCGATCGTGCTGACCAGCGGGCTGATGGTGATGGGGCTGGAAATGCGCCGGCGGCGCGTGGCTCCGGCGGCTTGAGTTTACGCGTGACCCGGCATGCCCTAGGATCGCCCACGCTAGGGAGAGCCAGCATGGACGCGCGGGCGGCGTCGACCAATACGTTTGCGATCAGCTTCCTCTCCTCGAGCGCCCCGGACGCGCGCAAGGCGCGGGCGCGGCTGTCGGCGCAATACGGGGATTGTTCGCCCGAGGAGGCGGATGTGATCGTCGCGCTCGGCGGCGACGGCCTGATGCTGCAAACCCTGCATCGCACGATGGACAAGCCGAAGCCGATCTACGGCATGAATTTCGGCTCGGTCGGCTTTCTCATGAACGAATATTCCGAAGCGGCGCTGCCCGAGCGGCTCGCCGCGGCGCGGCCCTCGATCCTGCATCCCCTCGCCATGGAGGCGACCGACATCCGCGGCCAAAAAACCTTCGCGCGCGCGATCAACGAAGTGTCGCTGCTGCGGCAGACCTCGCAGGCGGCGAAAATGTCGCTCAGCATCGACGGCGCGGTGCGGCTGGTGGAATTGATCGCCGACGGCGTGCTGGTGTCGACGCCGGCCGGCTCGACCGCCTACAACCTGTCGGTCAACGGGCCGATCGTGCCGCTCGGCGCGCCGTTGATGACGCTGATGCCGATCAGCGCGTTCCGCCCGCGTCGCTGGCGCGGCGCGCTGTTGCCGGATCAGGCGCGGGTGGCGATCGAAATCCTCGACGCCGACAAGCGCCCGGTCGCCGCCACGGCGGATCATTTCGAAATCCGCCGCGTCGCCCGTGTCGAAGTGGCGACCGATCACGACACGACGCTGGTGCTGCTGCACGACCCCGGCCATTCGCTCGACGAGCGGATTTTGCGCGAGCAGTTCGGGTATTGAGCGGAACCCGACCCGCCCCTGCGGCGTTCTCCCCGCGATGAGGGAGACGCCGATGACCAGACTCGTCGAGCAGGACGGCAACCGCGTCGTCGAGGAAGACAACATCGTTCCGCCGCCGCCCTATCGCGGAGAGGGACGGCCGCAGATCATCACCGCCGACACGGCGCGTCAGGCGCCGCTGGGCAAGCGGGTGTTGTACGTGCTGCTCGTCGCGCTGGCGCTGGTCGGCATGGGCCTGCTGGCGGCATGGGTGTTCGCGGGCGCGCCGGCGGTGCGGTGATTCTCATTTCCGCAACCTCGCCGCGCCGGCCGTTGTGATATAAAGGCATGGATGGACAGGCAGGAAATCCTTGACCGGCTGCGGCGGAACGAACGCGCTTTGCGCGCGCGGGGGGTGACCCACGCCGCTTTGTTCGGCTCACGGGCGCGGGGGGACAACCGCCCCGACAGCGACACTGACATCATGATCGAGATCGACCCCGAGGCCGACATGTCGGTTTACGACTATGTCGGGCTAAAACGTTACATCGCCGGACTATTCGACGGGCCGGTCGACGTTATCGACCGCGACGGCCTCAGGCCGCACATTCGCCGCCCCGCGCAGAACGAAGCCGTCTATGCCTTCTAAACTGTCCGATCCGACGGCGACGCTTTTTCACATACGCGACAATGTCACGCTGGCGCGCACCTTTGTCGAGGGTTTCGATTATGAACGTTTCCTCGCCGATCGGCGCACCGTCTACGCCGTGACGCGGGCGCTCGAAATCATCTCCGAGGCGTCGCGTCGATTGCCCGTTGAGATCAAGCAGCGTCATCCTGAGCTGCCGTGGGCTGACATGGCGGGTGCCGGCAGCGTCTACCGTCACGACTATGAGGACGTGCGCGAACGCCGCCTATGGAGCGCTTTGCGGAAAGACATGGCTCCACTCTTGGCTGTCGTCGAGCAGGAATTGCGCGACCTCGGGCAGTTGCCTTGATTTAAGGCTCAACCGTTCAACGCCCGCCACACCTTCGCCGCCGTGAACGGCATCTGCATCCGCATCGCCGCCGCCGCGCGCCCCGCCCGCGCCAGCGCGTCGATCACGGCGAGCGCGGCGGCGGGGGTCGCGCCGATCGTGCCCAACTCCCCCACCCCTTTCGCGCCGAGCGGATTGTTTTGGCACGGCGTCGACGGCCCGAGTTCGTGCTTGAAATCCGCCACGATCTCCGCGCGCGGCATGGCGTAATCCATGAACGACGCGGTCATCGCCTGCCCCGTGGCGTCGAACACGATGGCCTCGCCGAGCGCCTGGCCGAGGCCCTGCACGGCGCCGCCGTCGAGCTGGCCGCGCACGATCATCGGGTTGACCACGCGGCCGACGTCATTGGCGGAGGCGTAGGCGACGACCTCGACCATTCCGGTCTCGGGGTCGATCTCGACCTCGCAGACATGGCAGCCGTTGGGCCAGCTCGGGCCGCCGATCTTTGTGGTGGAATCGACGAAGATGCGCCGCTCCGGCTGCTTGGCGGCAAGCTCGAACAGGCCGATGGCGCGATCGGTGCCGGCGACGCGGAACTCGCCCTCCGCATATTCGATGTCGGCCGCCGCCGCCTCCAGCGCCTCGCCGGCGAGTTCGCGGCCCCTGGCGACGGCCTCTTTCGCGGCGACGTCGATCGCCGAGCCGGCGGTGAACAGCGAGCGCGAGCCGGCGCTGCCGAACCCGACGCCGCGATCGGTGTCGCCGGTGACGATCTTCACCTTGGCGATGTCGACGCCGAACACGTCGACCACGAGCTGGGCGTAGCTGGTGGCGATGCCCTGCCCCATCGGCATGGTGGTGGCGAACACTTCGATTCCGCCATCGCCCGACACGGCGCAGGTGACGCGCTCCTCGAAGGCGTTGCCGCCGGTCCATTCGAGAAACGAGGCGAAGCCGCGCCCGCGCAGTTTTCCGCGCGCTTTCGAGGCCGCCTCGCGTTGGGCGAAGCCGGACCAGTCGGCAACCTTAAGCCCCGCGTCGAGCACGGCGGCGAAGTCGCCGGAATCGTACACCTGCCCCATCGCGTTGGCGTAGGGCATCTGCGACGCGGCGACGAGGTTGCGGCGCCGGATCTCGACCGGATCGATGCCGGTCTGGCGCGCGGCGGCGTCGAACAGGCGCTCGGTGATGTAGATCGCCTCCGGCCGCCCGGCGCCGCGATAGGCGCCGGTCGGGGTGGTGTGGGTTAGCACCGCGTCGAACTGGAAGTCGATCGTGCGGATGTCGTAGATCGAGGTCGAAACCCACGGGCCGATCAACACCTGAATGAGGATTCCCGTCGTGCTGGCGTAGGCGCCGACGTCGGCCTGGCTGCGGATGCGGTAGGCCAACACCTTGCCCCGCGCGTCGAGCGCGAATTCGGCGCGGGTGACGACGTCGCGGCCGTGGTTGGCGGCGAGAAAATCCTCGGCCCGTTCGGCGGTCCAGCGCACCGGGCGACCCAAAGCGCGGGCGGCGTAGGCGGCGGCGATGTCCTCGGGGTAAAGCCCGGTCTTCATGCCAAAACCGCCGCCGACATCCTCGGCGACGACGCGGATCGTCTTCGGGGCGACGCCGAGCGCGCCCGCCAAAGCGTCGCGGGCGCCCGATGGCATCTGCGTCGTCAGCCGCATTGTCAGCCGGCCGTCGGCCGGCTCCGCCACGCAGGCGCGCGGCTCCATCGGCGCGGCGGCGAGGCGCTGGTTGACGAGATCGAGGCCGACCACATGCGCCGCCGCCGCGAAAGCGGCCTCAGTCGCCGCCGCGTCGCCATGGCGCATCCGCGCCGCGATGTTGCCGCCCGCCTGCGGCCACACCAGCGGCGCGCCCTCGGCGCAGGCGGCCTCGACGCCGACCACGGCGGGCAACGGCTCGTAATCGACCTCGATGAGTTCGAGCGCGTCGCGCGCTTCGTCGGCGCTGGTCGCCACGACCGCCGCCACCGCCTCGCCGACGAAGCGGACGAAATCGACCGCCAGCGCCGGACGCGGCGGCGAGGCGCCGGGCGAACCGTCGGGGCGCTTGAACATCGGGGCGAGCGGCAAGGCTTTGACGCCGGCCGCGGCGAGCTCCGCGCCGGTGTAGACCGTCAGCACGCCGGGCGCGCCCGCCGCGCGGCGGACGTCGAGGGCGCGGATGCAGGCATGCGCATGCGGCGAGCGCAGAAAGCGCAGGTGCGCCCCGCCCGGCGGCGCGAAATCGTCGGCGAAACGGCCGAGGCCCTTCAGCAGCCCCTCGTCCTCGATGCGCTTCACCTCGCGTCCGCTGCCGAAGCGCGCCGCCATCGTCAATTGCGTCATCGAAATCCCTCGCGTGCGCCGCCCCGGCGCCACGCGGCGGATTTGGCGCCGCCCGGCGCCGCGTTCAAGGCGAAGTTCGCACCACCAGCACAGAACATTGCGCGTGGGCGACGATCGTCTTGGCGTTGGAGCCGAGCAGATAATCCATCAGCGCCGGCTGGTGCGAGCCGACCACGATCAGGTCGGCGCCCCATTCCGAGCATTCGCGCAACAACTCGTGATAGACGCCGCCGCTGGCGACGGCGACCGAGACGCGCTCGCGCGGCAGCGGGATCTTGGCCGCGATCGCGGTGAGCGCGTCGCGCGCGCGCGCCTCCTGTTCGGCGTCGAAATCGGCGGGGACATATTCCATGAAGGTCGCCGGCAGCAGCGGCTGGACGTTGACGAGCCGCAATTCGCCATTGGCGAGACCGGCGAGCGCGAGCGCCTCCTCGAGGCCCTTCGGGCTTTCGGCTTCGTCGGCGAGGTCGACGGCGAGCAAAATGCGTCGGTACATCTCACGATCTCCGTTGGTTGGGCGCCGGTTTTTACCCCCGGCGACACGCGCGGACCTTGGCTAACCCCGCGCCAAAATTGGCTATTTTTTACTTTTCCAAGCGGCGATGGCAGTCATTGTTCCTATACCTCCTTGTCGCTATAAGGGCCACGCTTGCGGCCAGGGGAAGCGATGTCATGGGAGTGAACACCGTCATTCCGGATAATTACAAGCCTTCAGACGCCGAACCCTTCATGAATGACCGACAGAAGGATTATTTCCGGCGCAAATTGCTAGCTTGGCGCGAATCGATAATGGTGGAAAGCAAGGAGACGCTGACGTCCTTGCAGAACGAAAGCGAGAATCACCCCGATTTCGCCGACCGCGCCTCCTCGGAAAGCGATCGCGCGATTGAGTTGCGCGCCCGCGACCGGCAACGCAAATTGATCGCCAAGATCGACTCGGCCTTGGCGCGAATCGAAGACGGCACCTATGGGTATTGCATCGACACCGGCGAGCCGATTTCGCTGCGGCGGCTCGACGCCCGGCCGATCGCCACTTTGTCGATCGAGGCGCAGGAGCGCCACGAACGGCGCGAGCGGGTATATCGCGAGGATTGAAGCCGGCGCGAAAGCCAAGCCGCGATCAGGAATCGCGGCCGGGCCGCGATCAGGAATCGCGGCCGGGCCGCGATCAAGACTCGCGGCCGAGCAGGCGGGCCATTTCCGCCTCCAACGATTCGAGATCGTAGAACGCCTCGTCCTTGCGCGGCCGCTTTTCCGTGGCGGCGCCGCCCTCGACGATGGCGTGCGGCGGCGGCGGCGTGACGATCACCGACGGCGCCGCGGCGGCCGGCGGCGGGGCGGCGATCACTTCCGGCGCCTTTGGCGCCTGCGCCGGTTTGGCCGGCTCGACCATCACTTCCGGCGCGCCCGGACGCGGCCGTAGCGGCGTGATCGGCGAAGGCAGACTGGGGCGCGCCGCAGGCGAGGCCGGGCGCGGCGGCGGCGCAGGCTTACGCGGCGGGGCGATCTCGGATTGCGGTTTCGGCTCCGTGGCGGCGACAGGCTCAACGGGCTCGACCGGCTTGACCGGCGGCGGCGCCGGGACGATCGGTTCGGCCGTCGGACGCGGCGCGGGCGCCGGGCGGGCTCGGTAATCGGGCGCGGGCGGCGGCTCCGGCGCGACGACGGGCGCGGCGGCTTCCAAC
>JAGWRL010000238.1 GCA_028876585.1 Pseudomonadota bacterium
GATCATGCCGACGCCCTGCGCGCGCAGACGCCGCAGGGCGTCGAACAGGCGCGCGACCTCGTCGGCCGGCAGGCTGGCGGTCGGTTCGTCGAGCACCAGGATTTCGGCGTCGGTCATCAGCGCGCGGGCGATGGCGACCAGCGATTTCTCGGTGCGGGAGAGGTCCTGGATGCGCAGATCGGGGTCGATGTCGGCGCCGAGCTTGGCGAGCGCGCGCGCGGCGCGTTTGCGCGCCCAACCCCATTCGATCAGGCCGAAGCGGCGGGAATGGCCGAGCGTGAGACAGATGTTCTCCGTCACCGTCATCCAGTCGATCAGGCCGAGGTCCTGATGGATGAAGCTGACCGGCATCCGCCGCGTCGCGTGCGTCATGTCCTGGCCGCGATAGGCGATCGCGCCAGAGTCGGGGGAATAGACGCCGGCGAGAATTTTGATCAGCGTCGATTTGCCGGCGCCGTTCTCGCCCAGCAGCGCCACCACTTCGCCGCCGCCGACGCTCATCGACACCCGGTTCAGCGCCTGCGTGCCGCCGAAACGCTTGGAAATATCGCGCGCCTCAAGCACCGCGCGCGCGCCTTCGGCGTCGCGATCCGATGTTCATCGGCAGTTCCTCCCGCAAAGACTTGGCCTCGCCGGGCGAGAATGGCGTATCGCGCTTTATGCTGTCAAGCCAATGGAGAACTAGATTGACAAATTTTGCCAACTTTCGCAATCTGGTCATACAACGAGACAGGTAAAGCAGGGGGATGCGATGGGGCCGCTGTCGGCGCTGGCTTTCGAGCGTTACGACCCGACCGACGCTTCGATCGCCTGGCTGCGCGAGCGCGGCCTCGAGGTGCGGATGGGCCATCCGTTGTGGGTGACGCCGTTCACGCGCTACAGCGAGGATGAGTTGATCGCGGCGGCGCAGGATTGCGTCGCGCTGATGGGGGCGAGCGGCACGCGCATCAGCCGCCGCGTGATCGAGGCGCTGCCGAAGCTGCGCTATATCTCGAAATACGGCATCGGCTTCGACAGCATCGACATCGAGGCGGCGACCGAACATGGCGTGCTGGTCAGCAACACGCCGAACGAATACCAGTGGTTCACCGTCAGCGAGCACGCGATCGCGATGATGCTGGCGCTGGCCAAGCAGTTCTCGACCTGGACGCCGGAATTCATGCGCGCGGGCGGCTGGCGCGGCCTGACCCATTCGGCGATCCTGCGCGGCGCGACGGTCGGCATCGTCGGGCTCGGGCGGATCGGGCGCGGCGTGGCGCAGCGGCTGGTGGGCTGGGAGGTCAGGCTGCTCGGCTACGATCCGCATATCGCCGAGGCGCCGCCCGGCGTCGAACTGGCGCCGCTCAACGCGCTGATCGCGCAAGCCGATTTCCTCACCCTGCACGCCGCGCCAAGCGCCGACAATCGCCATCTCATGAACCGCGCCGCCTTCGCCGCGATGAAGCCGACCGCCTATGTCGTCAACACCGGGCGCGGCTCGCTGATCGACTACGCGGCGCTGCGCGAGGCGCTGGCGAGCGGGGAAATCGCCGGCGCCGCGCTCGACGTGTTCGACCAGGAGCCGCCGCGCCCCGACGATCCGCTGTTCGCGATGCCCAACGTGATCTGCACGCCGCATGTCGCGGCCTGGACCAAGCCCGGCACGGAAGGGATCGGCTGGCACGCCGCGCGCAACCTGTGGGCGATGATCAGCGGCGAGGGGCCGGTCGATCTCGTCAACCCGGAAGCGAAAGCGCGCGGCCGCGCGGTCGCGCGCTAACGCCCGGCGCGCTATCCGTCGGCCCCGGCTGGCGCCGAGCGGACCCATCCCGACAGGCGCGAAAAAGTGATCGAGCCGATCCGGCGCATCCAACAGGCGGGACTGCTGACGGGCGTCGCGGCGGCGAGCCTTGGCTGCGGCGTAGATTTTCCCGCGCCCGGCGTGGATGCGGGCCTGCGGACGTGCGCCGCTGCGACGCGCGCGCGAGCTGACCGCCGTCCCGTAAACCCCCAAACGCGGGCCTTCCGGTATGTGGCGCTGCGTAAACTTTCGCGATATAAGGTCGGGGCGATGGCAAGACATTCGTTCTCTACGAAAGCGCTGGTCGCGGCCGCCGCGCTTTGTTGCCTGTCCGCGCTTCCCTCCGAAGCGGTCTCGCGGCGCGTCGCGCTGGTGATCGGCAACGCCGCCTATACCGCGCTGCCGGCGCTGGACAACTCCGTCAACGACGCGGAGAAAATGCGCGACACGTTGCACGACGCCGGGTTCGAGATCTATTTCGGCGCCAATCTCACCCATTTGCAGGTCGAGGAACTGCTGCGCAAATTCTTCCGCGACGTCGACAACGCCGATATCGCGACGATTTACTATTCCGGCCACGGCGTGCAGGTCGCCGGCGACAATTTCATCGTTCCCGTCGACGCCAAGCTGGCCACGCCCTACGATATCGAACAGCAGACCTTCAAGGTCGGCGACATCTTCCGCTATTTGACCGCGCATTCGCGCGCGCAACTCATCTTCCTCGACGCCTGCCGCAACAATCCGTTCCAGACCAACCGCTTCTGGATCGGCGACACGCTGAAGGCCGCCAATGTGAAGGAGGGGCTGGCGCGCGCCAATTATGGCGTCGGCAGCCTGATCGCGTTTTCCACCGAGCCCGGCGCGGTCGCCTATGACGGCACGGGCTCGTTGAGCCCCTACACCACCGCGCTGGCCAACCACATCACCGCCCCCAACGAGGAAATCCGGCGCGCGCTGACGCTGGTGCGGCGCGAGGTGATCAAGGCGACCGACGGCTTGCAGGTGCCTTGGGAAAATTCGGCGCTGGTCGACGACGTCTATTTGATGCCGGCGCCGCCGGGGCCGAAGGTCGCGCCGATGGTGCGTATGTCGGCGCCGCCGGGCGAGCGGCTGGCGCTGAATTTTCCGGTCCCGACGCGCTCGAGCGACGACGGGCTCGAAATCCGCATCGACGCGCCGCCCGATCACGGCAAACTCTGGCTCGACGGCAAGCCGCTGGCCACGCGCGAACTGACGATCGACGAGTTCGAGCGGCTCGCTTTCGATTCCAACGGCCTGTCGCCCGGCGCCATTTCGCTGATGACCTATTCGGTCACCGACAAATGGGCGCAGACGGCGCGCGGCGTGGCGGCGATCACGGTCAATAGCGCCCAACCGCCGCCGCCGCCTCCGCGCGACCTCACCGCCGAAGCGGCCTCGGCTTTGGCCAAAATCGACGCCCGCAACGCCGCGCCGATTGTGGCGGTCGGCCCGGTCAACCTGCGGCTCGACGCCAAACCGGTCGAGGGCGCGCCGGCGGTGGTCGTCGAGCGCGCGCCGGCGCTGGGCGTGCTGCGGCTGGGCGAGCGCACCTTGAGCGCGCGTCAGCAATTCGCCTTCGCCGATCTCGCCCGGCTCGACTATCAACCCTCGGTCGGCGCCGAGGGCCGCAAGGATGGTTTTGCGCTTACGCTGGCCGGCGCGAGCAAGGCGCTGGCGACGGTGGCGCTGGCGCCCGTGCTCGACGGCTGCGACCGCGAGGCGGCGAGCCCGCTCGATTTGCAGGGGGTGGGGCCGGGCAAATTGCCCAACGAGATCAACGTGGCGCGCGCGACGGAGGCCTGCCAGCAAGCGGTCGCCGCTTATCCCGGCGTGGCGCGGTTCGCCTATCAGCTCGGCCGCGCGCTGCTGGCGGCGGGCAAGACGGCGGAGGCGAAGACCTGGATCGAAAAGGCGGCCGCGGCCAAGCATACGCGCGCGGCCTGGGAGCTTGGCAATCTCGAAACCTTCGGCGCGCTGGGCGCGGCCGATCTCGCCAAGGCCAACGTCTATTACAAACAATGCGCCGACGCGGGCGACGCCTATTGTTCGCTGGCCTATGGCCGCAACCTCTATTACGGGCGCGGCGTCGCGCAGGACGCCAAGGCCGGGCTTGAGCTGATACTGCGCGCGGCGGCGCTCGGCCACACCTATGCGATGAACGAGCTCGGCTATATCTTCCTTTATGGCAAGGGGCAGCCGGTCGACGCGGAGCGCGGCATCCGCTTCTACGAAGCCGGCGCCGAGCGCGCCGACATCTATTCGCTCAACAACCTCGGCCTCGTCTATCTGCGCGGGCTTGGCCGGCCCGCCAATCCCGCCAAGGCGGCGAGCTATTTCACCCGCGCCTCCGCCGGCGGACATCCCTATGCGCCGACCAATCTCGGCCGCATGGCGCGCGACGGAATCGGCGAACGCAAAGATTTGGGCGCCGCGCGGCGCTGGTTCGAACTGGCCGCCGAGCGCGGCGATTACTGGGGCGCGCTGGACCGGGCGAATATGGAGGGCGACAAGGCGGTCGCCGCCAAATTCCTGGCGCTGGCGGTTTCGCTCAACCGACAGGACGACAATTACGACGCCGACAAACAGGCCGAGCAGGCGCTGGCCAAGATCCCCGCCGCCGACCAGCAGCGCGCGCTCGACCAGCTCGCGGCGCAGGGCGTCGCCGTCGCGCCGGGGGCGGACGTGACGGCGCAGTTGATTGAAACGCAGGGCCGCGCCTGGCGCAGCCGCAACCCGAGGTTCGATCTGTTCTGAGTGTGTGATGGGGCCGCCAAACTCCAGCGCGAGGCAGCCCGTAAAGTTGACGCTGAGCGCCGGTGCGGCGTTGAAAAGCGAGGATAGTCCATGCGATCTGTCAATCTGTTCGCGGCGCTCGCCGCTACGTGCCTGACGGGCGTCGCCGTTGACGCCAAAGCGGCGTCCGGGTTCGGTCCCGACGCGCAATCTCCAGGCGGCTGCGCCTCCGGCTATCACCCCGACGCCGGCGGCTATTGCCAACCCGACGGCGGCGAGGTGAACCGCTATTGCCCGGCGGGCGGGGTGTATCATGCCGCGCCCAACGGCTGGTATTGCGATCTCTCCGAGGCGGCGCCTGAGCTTCAACCCGAGGCTTATCCGCAGCCCCAGCCGACGCCCCATTACGCCGAGCGCCCGCGTGAGCGTCGCCATGTGGTGCGTCACGGCACGCCTCGCGCCCACACGGCGCATCACGCGACGCGTCGCGCCGTAGTGGCGGAGCAGCCCACCGATCGGCCGCGTTCAGTGACGGCGCCGTTGGCCCCCGTCAATCCGGGCGGTTCGCCGGTGTTCGGTGGCGGTGGCGGCGGCGGAGGCGGTGGAGGCGGAGGCGGAGGCGGAGGCGGAGGCGGCGGAGGAGGCGCAGGCGGCGGCGGCGGCGGCGGTTGGTCGGACCGGCGGTTGAAGCGCGACATCGTGCCGCTCGGCGCCTCGCCGAGCGGCCTGCCGATCTACAGCTTCCAATATATCTGGGGCGGGCCGCGCTACATCGGCGTCATGGCGCAGGACCTGCTGAAACTGCGCCCCGACGCGGTGATATTCGACGAGTGCGGTTATTACCGGGTCGATTACGCGAAGATCGACGTCGAAATGCGCGAGGAGGCGCTCGCCGCCTGAGGTCTCATACGCTGACGTCGGGCGCGGCGGCGCGCCGGGTCAACCAGCCGGGGACGGGAAGGTTCTTCTCGCGCAGGAACGCGGGGTTGAACAGTTTTGACGCGTAGCGCGCGCCGGAATCGCACAGCAGCGTCACGATCGTGTGGCCCGGCCCGAGATCGCGCGCGAGCCGAATCGCGCCGGCGATGTTCACGCCCGAGGAGCCGCCGAGCAGCAAGCCTTCGCGCTCGACCAGATCGAACACGATGCGCAACGCCTCCGCGTCGTCGATCTGATAGGCCAGATCGACCGGCGCGCCTTCGAGATTGGCGGTGATGCGGCCCTGGCCGATTCCCTCGGTGATCGACGATCCCTCCGCCTTGAGGACGCCGGTCGTGTAGTAGGAATAGAGCGCCGCGCCGTGCGGATCGGCGAGCGCGATCTTCACTTTGGCGTCGCGCTCCTTCAACGCCATGCCGACGCCGGCCAGCGTGCCGCCGGAGCCGACCGCGCTGACGAAGCCGTCGATCCGGCCCCGCGTCTGCTCCCAGATTTCCGGCCCGGTGGTCTCGTAATGGCCGCGCCGGTTGGCGACATTGTCGAACTGATTGGCCCAGATCGCGCCGTTGGGATCGCTCTTCGCCAGCGCCTGCGCCAGCCGGCCGGAATATTTCACGTAATTGTTGGCGTTGGAATAGGGCGCGGCGGGGACTTCAACCAGCTCGGCGCCGACCAGACGCAGCATGTCCTTCTTTTCCTGCGACTGGGTTTCCGGAATGACGATCACCGAGCGAAAGCCCATCGCCGAGGCCACCATGCCGATGCCGATGCCGGTGTTGCCCGCGGTGCCTTCGACGATCGTCCCGCCCGGCCGCAACTCCCCGCGCGCGACGGCGTCGTTGATGATGGCGAGCGCGGCGCGGTCCTTGACCGAGCCGCCGGGATTCATGAACTCGGCCTTGCCCAGAATCTCGCAACCGGTCGCCTCCGAGGCGGCCTTGAGGCGAATCAGCGGCGTATGGCCAATGGCTTCAATCACGGACGGAGTAATAGACATTCTGCCCTCGTAGCACGGGCAGTCATCTTACACCGACGTGTGGGATTTGGCAGCCCCGCTTCGCGCGCGACCTCAAGCCTTGCCGTAGGTCTCGTCGAAGGAATAGCCGGCGCCGCGCACGGTGCGGATCGGATCGCGCTCGCGCCCGCGCGACAGCGCCTTGCGCAGCCGGCCGATGTGGACGTCCACCGTGCGCTCGTCGATCTCCACCGATTGCCCCCACACGCCGTCGAGCAGTTGCGCGCGCGAGAATACGCGGCCCGGACGTTCGAGCAGATATTCGAGCAGCCGGAACTCGGTCGGCCCCAGATGCAGGTCGCGCACGCCGCGCCGCACCCGCCGCGTCTCGCGGTCGAGGTCGATGTCGCCAGCCACCAGCCGCTCGGCGATGCGCTGCGGCCGGCTGCGGCGCAGCAAGGCGCGCACGCGCGCCATCAGCTCCGGCACCGAGAACGGCTTGACGACATAATCGTCGGCGCCGACGGAGAGGCCGCGCACGCGCTCGGTCTCCTCGCCGCGCGCGGTCAGCATGATGACGGGCAAAGTGCGCGTCGCCTCGCGCGCGCGCAGGCGGCGGCAGATTTCCAGCCCCGATACGCCCGGCAGCATCCAATCAAGGATCAGCAGGTCGGGCGGGGATTCAACCAGTCGCAACTCCGCCTCGTCGCCGCGCTCCACCGTCTCGGCGGCGTAGCCCTCGGCCTCGAGGTTGTAGCTCAACAGCAGGGCGAGGTCGGCCTCGTCCTCGACCACGAGAATGCGCGGCAGCTTCGAGGCGCCGGCGCGGGTGGGGTCTCGTCGCGCCTCGTTCAAGCGGCGCCCTCCGTCTCGGCGTGGCCCTTCGGACGCTCGCCCAGCAGCGGTTGGCCGGTGACCAGATAAAACACCGTCTCCGCGATATTGGTGGCGTGATCGCCGATGCGCTCGACGTTCTTCGAGCAGAACAGGAGATGCGCGCAATAGGAGATGTTGCGCGGGTCCTCCATCATGTGCGTGAGCAGGTCGCGGAACACGCTGTCCTCTAGCGCGTCGAGTTCGACGTCGCGCTCCCACACCGCGCGCGCCCGCTCGGTGTCGCGCTGGGCGTAGGCGTCGAGCACGTCCTTCAGCAATTCGGTGGCGACGTCGTTCATGTGTTTGAGGCCGACCACTTCGCGCGGCGAGCGCGGCTCGCCGCCGATCTTGATCGAGCGCTTGGCGATGTTCTTGGCGAGATCGCCGACCCGCTCCAGATCGCCCGCGACCCGGATCGCGCCGACGATCTCGCGCAGGTCCACCGCCATCGGCTGCCGCCGCGCGATGGTGAGGATCGCGCTGTCCTCGATCTCGCGTTGCAGCGCGTCGAGCCGTTCGTCGCTGGCGATCACGGAATGGGCGAGCTGGGCGTTGGAATGGACCAGCGCGTCCATCGCGTCGATCACCATCTTTTCCGCGATGCCGCCCATTTCGGCGATGCGGCGCTCGAGCGACTCGAGCTCCTTGTCATAGGCTTTCAGCGTATGGTCGGACATGTTGGCCTCCCTCAGCCGAAGCGGCCGGTGATGTAGTCCTGCGTGCGCTTGTCGCGCGGCGCGGTGAACACCTTGGTGGTGTCGTCGAATTCGATCATCTCGCCCAGATACATGAAGGCGGTGAAATGCGAGACGCGCGCCGCCTGCTGCATCGAATGGGTGACGATGGCGATGGTGTAATCGTCCGAGAGTTCGTCGATCAGTTCTTCGATCTTGGCGGTGGCGATCGGGTCGAGCGCCGAGGTCGGCTCGTCGAACAGGATCACTTCCGGCTCGATCGCCACGGTGCGGGCGATGCACAGGCGTTGCTGCTGGCCGCCCGACAGGCCAAGGCCGCTCGTTTTCAGCTTGTCCTTCACCTCGTTCCACAACGCGGCGCGCTTCAACGCCGCTTCGACCCGCCCGTCCATCTCCGAGCGCGGCAGCTTCTCATAAAGCCGCACGCCGAAGGCGATGTTGTCGTAGATCGACATCGGGAACGGCGTCGGCTTCTGAAACACCATGCCGACGCGCGAGCGCAGCAGATTGAGGTCGAGCGCGGGATCGAGCAGGTCCTCGCCGTCCATCAGCACCTCGCCTTCGGCGCGCTGGCCGGGATAGAGGTCGTACATGCGGTTGAGCACGCGCAGCAGCGTCGACTTGCCGCAGCCCGAGGGGCCGATGAAGGCGGTGACCTTGCCGAGCTTGAGCGGCAGCGTCACGCCCTTCAGCGCCTTCGAGGCGCCGTAGTAGAAGTCGAGGTTCCTCACCGTGATCTTGTCGCGCGACGCGGCGCTGGCGAGGGCCGGTTCGGCGTGCAGGTTTGTCGTCGTCATATCCATGACTGGCTCCGAACGTTTCGACGGACGCAACTATTGGCCGCCGCGCTTGGGGGCGGCGAGCAGGCGCGCGAGAATGGAGAGCGTCAGCACCGCCGCGGTGACGATCAGCGCGCCGGTCCAGGCGAGCTTCTGCTGTTCGGCGTAGGGGCTGCGCGCGAATTCGTAGATGATGAGCGGCAGGCTCGACATCGGTTGCGTGACGTCGGCGTTGAACAGCGAATTGCCGAGCGCGGTGAAGATCAGCGGCGCCGTCTCGCCGGTCATGCGCGCCACCGCCAGCAGCACGCCGGTGACGAGGCCGCTCATCACCGCGCGATAGGCGACCTTGCGGATGATCAGCGAGCGCGGCATCCCCAACGCGGAAGCGGCCTCGCGCAAGGTGTTGGGCACCAGCGCGAGCATGTCCTCGGTCGTGCGCACGATGATCGGCGTCGCGATCACCGCCAGCGCCACGCCGCCGGCCAGCCCCGAGAAATGGCCGAACGGCACGACGCAGAACTGATAGACGAACAGGCCGATGACGATCGAGGGCGCGCTCAGCAGGATATCGTTGATGAAGCGGATCAGGATCGCGAGTTTGGTGTGGCGGCCGTATTCGGCCAGATAGGTTCCCGCGAGCACGCCGATCGGCGCGGCCAGCGCCAGCCCGATCGCGGTCTGGATCAGGCTGCCGACGATCGAGTTGAGCAGGCCGCCGCGCACGCCCGGCGGCGAGGTCATCTTGGTGAACACGTCGAGCGACAGGCCGCCGACGCCCTTCCATAGCAGCGCGCCGAGGATCAGCGCGAGCCACGCCAGCCCGAACGCGGTCGCGGCGTAGCAGAAGACCGACCAGAACGCGTTATGCGCCCTGCGGCCGGCGTAAAGAGACCTGACCATCAGCGCGCGCCCCTGTTTTCGAGCCGGGCCAGCATCAGCCGCGCCGCCGCCAGGACCAGGAAGGTGATGAGGAACAGGATGAAGCCCAGCGCCAGCAGCGACGAGGTGAACAGGCCGGGATCGGCGTCGGCGAAGGTGTTGGCGATCATCGCCGAGATCGTCGTGCCCTGCGCCAGGATCGAGGTCTCGATGTGCGGCGCGTTGCCGATGACGAAAGTCACCGCCATCGTCTCGCCGAGGGCGCGGCCGAGCGCCAGCATGACGCCGCCGATCACGCCGACGCGGGTGTAAGGCAGCACGATATTGCCGACGACCTCGAAGGTGGTGGCGCCGACGCCATAGGCCGCCTCCTTCAACACCGGCGGCACGGTCTCGAACACGTCGCGCATGATCGAAGAGATGAAAGGCAGAACCATGACGGCGAGGATGAAGCCCGCCGTCAGCACGCCGATGCCGAGCGGCGGACCGGCAAACAGCGCGCCGATCCCCGGCACGGCGCCGAGCGTGTGGATCAAAGCCGGTTGCAGATATTCCTGCATGAACGGCTTGAAGTAATACACGCCCCAGATGCCGTAGATGATCGAGGGGATGCCGGCGAGCAACTCGATTGCGACGCCGACCGGACGGCGCAGCGCCGGCGGACAAAGCTCGGTCAGGAACACCGCGACGCCCAGGCCGACCGGCACGCCGATCAGCATGGCGATGATCGCCGTCAGCAGCGTGCCGTAGATCGCCGCCGCCGCGCCGAATTTCTCTCGCGGCGGGTTCCAGGCGTCGCTGATGAAGAAGTCGAGGCCGAAATGCTGGAACGCCGGCCAGGCGCCGATGAACAACGAGATGGCGACGCCGAGCAGCAGCACCAGCACGATCAGCGCGGCCGCCAGCGTCATGACGCGGAAGCTCGCATCGGCGCCCTTCAGCCGCGCCAGCGCGCGGGCGCGATCGAACGTCGCGGTTCGCGCGGCCGGCGTCGAGGGCAGGGCGGTCGATGTCATGTCGTCACTTCCACGCGAAAGCCGCACGCGAAACCTCGAAGGCCGGCGGCGCGAGGCCGCCGGCTCGTGTCACGTCACTTCTGGGCGATGTCCTTCGCCCAGGTCTTCTTGACCATGTCGATGACATTGGCCGGCATCGGGATGTAATCGAGCGCCGTGGCTTCCTCCGCGCCCTTTTCATAGGCCCAGCCGAAGAACTTCAGCGCTTCGTTAGAGGCGGCGAGGTCGACCGGCTTCTTGTACATCAGGATGAAGGTGGCGGCGGTCATCGGCCACGACTTGTCGCCGGGCTGATCCGACAGGATCAGATAATAGCCGGGCGCCTTGGCCCAGTCGGCGTTGGCGGCGGCGGCCTGGAACGCCTCGATGGTCGGCGCGACCTTCTTGCCGTCCTTGTTGATCATGTCGACCCAGGCCAGCTTGTTCTGCTTGGCGTAGGCGTATTCGACGAAGCCGATCGCGCCTTCGGTGCCGGCGACGTTGCTGGAGACGCCGTCGTTGCCCTTGGCGCCGATGCCGACCGGCCAATCGACCGAGGTCGCCGAACCAACCTTGTCGCTCCATTCCGGCGAGACCTTGGAGAGATAGTTGGTGAAGTTGAAGGTGGTGCCCGAGCCGTCGGCGCGGTGAATGACCGCGATGGCGGTCGCCGGCAGCTTCACGCCGGGGTTGAGCTTGGCGATCGCCGGATCGTTCCAGGTCTTGATCTTGCCGATGAAGATGTCGGCCAGCGTCTTGCCGTCGAGCGTCAGTTCGTCGGCCTTGACGCCGTTGAGATGGGCGACGGGAACGATGCCGCCCATCACCATCGGCCATTGCGCCAGGCCCGCCTCGTCGAGGTCCTTGGCCTTCAGCGGCGCGTCGGTGGCGCCGAAGGTCACGGTCTTGGCCTTGATCTGCTTGATGCCCGCGCCCGAGCCGATCGACTGGTAGTTGAGGCCGTTGCCGGTCGCCTTCTTATAGCTGTCCGCCCACTTGGCGTAGATCGGATAGGGAAAGGTCGCCCCGGCGCCGGAGATGTCGGCGGCCGCCGCGCCAGTGACGCTGGCCGCGACCAGCGCCGCGCCGAGAAGGGACTTGAGGAACATGTAAGCCTCTTGAGTTGAACATCGCCGCGGCGGCGCCTCATCGGCCAGCCGTCGCGGTCGACGGCCTTATAGGTGGCCGTGACGAGTGCTGTATGACGCTCAGATGACGCCGCGATGACAGCGCAAGCGGCCGGATCGCCTCAGGTTTTCGCCGGGGAGGGCGGTTCCTTCTCCCCCGCCTTGGCCAGCGGCGTGAACGCTGTGAACGTTGAGCCGTCGCCGATCCGGCTGGCGATCGTCAGCCGGCCGCGATGGCGGGCGAGGATGTGCTTGACGATGGCCAGCCCCAGCCCGGTGCCGTTCTTGGCGCGGCTCTGGCCGGGATCGACGCGGTAGAAGCGCTCGGTCAGGCGCGGAATATGCTCGGGCGCGATGCCGCGCCCGTGGTCGCGCACGATCAGCGCGCCCTCCTTGCCCCGGCGCGTCACCGCGACCTCGACGCGCGAGGCGGCGCCGTCGGGCGCGGCGCCGTATTTGATCGCGTTCTCGATCAGGTTTTCCGCCACGCGCACGAGTTCGTCGCGCTCGCCGGTGACGAGGACGGCGGCTTCGGCGTCGAGCGACAATTCGACGCGCAATTCGCGCGCGAGCGGGGCGAGCGTGTCGGCGACGTGGCGGGCGACCTGCGCCAGATCGACCTCCGCGGCCGGGCGCAGGTGCTGCTTCTGCTCGATGCGCGACAGCGACAGGAGATCGTCGATCAGCCGCGCCATGCGCCGCCCCTGATCGCGCATGATGGAGAGGAATTTCGCCCGCGCCTTGCCGTCGGCGGCGGCGGGGCCTTGCAGGGTTTCGACGAAGCCGAGCAGCGAGGCGAGCGGGGTGCGCAATTCATGGCTGGCGTTGGCGATGAAATCGGCCCGCATCCGCTCGACCCGGCGCGCTTCGGTGAGATCGCGCAGGGTCAGCAGCATTGCGACGACCTCTCCGGCATCGGTGGCGAGCGGCGCGACATCGACCTGAAAAAGCCGGTCGATCGGCACCCGCTCGCTCCACAACGCCGTCTCCGGCTCGCCGCCGGCGGCGACGCGGCGGATCGCGTCGGTGACGTCGGGCGCGCGCAGCGCCAGCACCAGCGCGTCGCCGGCGCGCAAGGTCGGCAGCAGCTCGCGCGCGGGGAGATTGGCCAGCATGACCCGCGCTTCCGCGTCGACCAGAATGGCCGGCGCGGGCATCGCGCCGATCAGCTTCTCCGCAGCCGGCGCGCGCAGTTGCGCCGTCAGATTGCGGCGCAGGAGTTTCGCCTCGCCCATGTCGGAAGACCCCGAAAGCGTTCAGTCGTCGTCGAGTTCCGCCGTTTCGATCGCCTCGCTGAGCGCGCGCCAGCGCCGCGCCGCCTCGTGCGCGCCCAGCAGCGCCAGCGCGAGCACGAACGGAACGATGTAATAGATCACGCGGAACAGCAGCAGCGAGGCCAGCAGGCTGTCGGGCGAACCGCCGACGCCCTTGAGCATCGTCGCCTCGAACACGCCGAGCCCGCCCGGCGAATGGCTGGCGATGCCCAGCATCGCCGCGAAAGAATACAGCGCCGCGAAGGCGAGAAAGCCGACGCCGTGCCCGCTCGGCAGCAGCGCGTAGAGCGCGCCGGCGGCGGCGCACACGTCGATCACGCCGAGCGCGGTCTGGCCCAGCGTCACCAGCGCGCCGGGCAGGCGGAAATGCAGCAGCACGCCGCGCCCCTGCCGGCGCATCCGCGCGACCCAGAACAGATAGGCCAGCAGCAGGCCGATCAGCGCGGCGCCGATGGCGCGGTTGACCGCGGTCGGGAACTGGTTGATCTCGGCGATGGCGCTGGCGTCGAACAGGAAGCCGCTCGCCAGCACCAGCCCCATGCCAAGCCAGAAGGTGACGCCGGCGACCACCGTCAGGCTGGCGATCCGCCCCGCCGAAAGCCCGGCCGGGCCGTAGATCCAGTAACGCACCGCGCCGCCGGTGACGAGCGGAAAGCCGAGCGTGAACGAAATCGCGTAGCTGGTGAACGAGGCGAGCGCGGTCAGCGGATAGGGGACGCGCGAGCCCAGATGACGCAGCGCCAGCGCGTCATAGCCGGTCAAGGCGAGATAGCTGGTGGCGGCAAGGCCCATCGCCAGCAGGATCTGCTCCGCGCTGGTGGCGCGAAAGGCGCTCTCGAATTGTGCGAGGTCGATCTTCACCAGCGTGCGGCCGAAGATGAAGATCGAGACCGAGACGATGGCGAGGCTGATCGCCACGCCAAGGCGGCGCAGCGCCACGCGGTGACGGCTCAACGCCTCGGCGAAGCGGGCGACCGCAGTCGTGGGCGCCTCCGCCTCGCCGGAGGCGCCTTGATCCTGTCTCAGCGCCATGGGGTAGCGGAGTCCTCAATCCTGCCGGAGCGGCCCTATAGAGCCGCTGCGGCGGGGGGGCAAGACGAGCTTACTTTTTCACCAGCGGGCAGGTCGAATCGGCGAGTTTGCCGAACGCCGCCTCGCCCGACATCGTTTCGACCAGCTTGTAGAAATCCCACGGCCCCTTCGATTCGGCCGGCGTCTTCACCTGGAACACGTACATCGAATGCTCCATCAGCCCGTCGGGGCGGATGTGGCCGTCGGCGGTGAACATGTCGTCGATCTTGGCCTTGTGCAATTCCTCCATCACCTTGTCCGAATCGGTGGTGCCCGCCGCCTTGACCGCGTTGAGATAGGTCATCGTCGCGGAATAATAGGCCGCCTGGTTGAAGGTCGGCTCGACGCCGGTCTTTTCCATGAACCGCTTGGAGAACGCGCGGCTCTTGTCGTTGAGGTCCCAGTACCAGGCGGCGGTGAGATAGAGGCCCTGTGCGGTCTCCAGCCCCAGCGCGCGGATATCGGAGAGGAAGGCGAGCAGCGCCGCCGGCTTCATCGTCTTGGTGATGCCGAACTCGTTGGCCGCCTTCAGCGAATTGACGAAATCGCCGCCGGCGTTGGCGAGGCCGAGCACCTGCGCGTTCGAGGCCTGCGCCTGCAAAAGATACGAGGAGAAATCGGAGGTGGAGAGCGGCACCCGCACCGCGCCCACCACCTTGCCGCCGTTGGCGGTGACGACGCGCGCCGCCGAATCCTGCAACTGGGTGCCGAAGGCGTAGTCGGCGGTGAGGAAGAACCAGGACTTGCCGCCCTGCTTGAGAATCGTCGTCGCCGTGCCGTTGCCGAGCGCGGTGGTGTCATAGGCGTAGTGGACCATATAGGCGTTGCAGTCCTTGCCGGTTAGCGAGGCGCCGGCCGCGCCGATGGCGATGAACGGAATTTTCTTTTCCTTCGCCGCCCCCGCCATGGCGAGGCTGACGCCGGTGTTGGAGCCGCCGAGCACCATCGTCACGCCGTCGCGGTCGGCGAATTCCTTGAATTTCTGGCTGCCCAGGTCGGGCTTGTTCTGGTGATCGAAGGTCTTGATCTCAATCGGATTTCCCAGCGCATTGCCGCCGAAATCGGCGATCGCCATCTTGATCGCCTCGATCGCCTTCGGCCCGATCACGTCGGCGTAAAGGCCGGACATGTCGTCGATGTCGCCGATAATCACTTTGTCGGACGCCGCCTCGGCCGGCCCGGTCGCGAGCGCGGCGAGCAGAGCGGCGGAGGCCGTCGCCAACATGAGAAACTTCCGCATATTCCTAAACTCCCCAAGCGGTTTCCGTCCCGGACGCTTTTGCGCGCCGCGCCCTGCTTCTAGCGCCCAAGCGCGCCGGGTCAAAGGGGTTCAGCGGGCGCGGGCGGCCAGTGCGGCGGCGAGCAGCGACATCGCCGCCAGCGCCGCGAAGGCGATGCGCAGATCGGCGACCGAGGCGATGGCGCCCACCAGCGGCGGCCCGGCGAGCAGGCCGGAATAGCCCGCCGTCGCCACCGCCGCGATGCCGCGCGCCGGGCTCGACGCATGCGCCGCGCTCTCGCTGAACAAGGCCGGCACGACATTGGACAGGCCCGCCCCGACCAGCGCGAAGCCGAGCGCCGCCGGGATCAGCGCCGGCCATAGCGAAGCCAGCGCCAGACCCGCCGCCGCCAGCGCCGCGCCGCCGAACACGGCGGGCAGCCGGCCGATTCGGGCGATCGTCACGTCGCCGAACAGCCGGCCCAGGATCATCGTCGCCGCGAAAGCGGCGTAGCCGAGCGGCGCGACGGCGGGGGCGACCCCGAGCGAGACGAGATAGACGCCGTCCCAGTCGATCATCGCGCCCTCGATGATGAAGCAGAGAAGCGCCACCCCCGCGAGCCCGACCAGCGCGCGCGGCGGCCAACCGAACGGGCTTTGCGTGGTCTTCGGCCGCTCGCCGGGCGAAAGGCCCGCCGCCGCGCCCGCGATCATCGCTGCGGCGAATAGCCCCAGCCCCAGCAGCACCGTGCGCCAGCCGCCCCCCGCCGCCAGCAGCGCCGCGCCAAAGCTCGCGCCGACGAGGCCGCCGACGCTGAACGCGGCGTGGAACGACGACATGATCGGCTTGGCCCAGGCGCGTTCGACGTCGGCCGCGTGCGCGTTCATCGTCACGTCCATCAGGCCGTTGCTGGCGCCGAGCGCCAGCCCCGCCAGCGCCAGCGCGCCCGCGCCCGGCGCCAGCGCGGCGAGCGCGAAGCAGACGCAGAACGCCAGCCCGGCGCGGATCGAAACCGTGCCCGTGCCGCCGAGCCGGGGCCCGAGCGCGCCGGCGATCGGCATGAACGACACCGCGCCGAGCGCCAGCATCAGCAGCAGCAGGCCGAGTTCGCCGTTGGAGAGCGCCAGCGCGCGCTGCATCGGCGCGATCGTCGCCGACCAGCCGCCAAAGCCGAAGCCATTGGCGAAAAACAGCAGCGAGGTGGCGAAACGGTCGCGGCGCAGGTTCAAGCCAGGCCCGCCTCGGCCAGAGCGGCGGCCTGCCGGGCGCCGACCGACTCGGGCGAGAAATCGGCGAGCGCGGCCTCGAACAGGCGGTGAAAATTCAGTTCCGCGCCGAGCCGCAGGAACGCCGCGCCGAGGCCGATGGCGGCGCGGTCGAGGAACACGAATTCGCGCGGCGCGGTCAGCGAGGTTCCCTCCGAACGCAGCGCCTGCATGACGGCGCGAATCTCCTTGCGGCCGAACTCGGAGGCTTTCACCCCGTCGGCGAAGCTGCGCACGCGGTCGTCGAGAATCGGGCCGTAGATGAACGAGGCCCAGATGTTCATCGCCTCGATGGTGGAGGGCTTGAGGTTGCGGAAGCCCCAGAGATCGTAAGCGCGCGCGAGCCGCGCGCGGTCGCCGCTCTGCAACGCGCGGTAAAGCTCGACCACGCCTTCGACGAAACGCATCGGGAAAATCCGCACGCAGCCGAAATCGTAGAGATTGACCGCCTCGCCGGCGCCGGCGACGGAATAATTGCCCAGATGCGGATCGCCGTGGATCACGCCATAGCGCAGGAACGGCCGCCACCACGCCTTGAACAGCAGTTCGGCCAGATGCGCGCGCGTCGCCGGCGCGGCCTGCTCGAACGACAGCAGTTTCGCGCCGTCGAGCCATTGCAGCGTCAGCAGCCGCTTCGACGACAGTTCGGGATGCGGGCGCGGCACCCGCACCTCCGGCGTATCGGCGAGCATGATACGGTAGAGCGCGGCGAGCTTGATCTCGCGGGCGTAATCCAGTTCCTCGCGCAGCCGGTCGCCGATCTCGATCTGCACTTCGCGGGTGTCGATCGCCGCGCCCATGCGGCGGCGCAGGCTGAACAGCATGTTGAGCTGCGACAGATCGGCCGCCACGGCGGAGGCCATGTCGGGATATTGCAGTTTGCAGGCGACCGGCTCGCCGGCAAGCGTCGTCGCGCGATGCACCTGGCCGAGTGAGGCGGCGGCGGCGGGGGTGAGATCGAACTCGCCGAACCGCGCCCGCCAATCCGGCCCGAGTTCGGCCAGCATCCGCCGCCGCACGAACGCCGCGCCCATCGGCGGCGCCTGCGATTGCAGTTTCATCAAAGCTTCCGAATAATCGGCGGGCAGGACGTCGGGAATGGTCGCGAGCAATTGCGCGACCTTCATCATCGGCCCCTTCATCGTCCCCAACGCCTGCGCGAAGGCGCGGGCGTCGTCGCCGCCGCCCGCGCCGGTCAGCCGGCTCGCGCCCATCTTGGCGGCGAAGGCGCCGGCTTCGACGCCGAGCCGGGCGTAACGGCTCGCCCGGGCCGACAGGCGGTTGGCTTCTTCGTCGCGGGGCATGACAACCTGGGGCGGGAGGACGGGCGTTACATAGGCCGCGCGCGCGCTCGCGGCTAGTCGCGGCTTCGGCTTTGCAGGAACCGGGCGACGGATTAGAACGCGGTTCCCTCCGCTGGAACCCCGCGCGATGCAACTGATCGGAATGCTCGATTCGCCCTATGTCCGCCGCGTCGCGGTGGCGATGCTGGCGGCAGGCGTTGCGTTCGAGCACCGGCCGATCTCGCTGTTCCGCCACATCGAGGCTTTCACCGCGCTCAGCCCGCTCTTGAAAGCGCCGTCGCTGATCGCCGAGGACGGCGCGGCGCTGGTCGATTCGGGCGTCATCCTCGAATATCTCGCGACCCGTTCGCCCGCGCTCGCGGCGCTGCGGCCGCAAAGCCTGCCCGCCTTCCGCGCGCTGGCGACGGCGCTGACGGTGATGGAGAAATCGGTGCAAATCCATTACGAGCGGGCGCTGCGCAGCCCCGGCGAGCAGAGCGAAAGCTGGCGCGCGCGGGTCATGCGGCAATTGCGCGCAGGTCTCGACGCGCTGGAGGCGAGCGCGCCGGAGGCGTGGTTCGAGGGCCGGCTCGGCCATGCCGATATCGCCGTCGCCTGCGCCTGCGGTTTCCTGCACGGGGCGCTTGCCGATGTCGTGGCGATGGCGGACTATCCCCGCCTCGCCGCTTACGCGGCCCGCGCCGAGGCCTTGCCGGCCTTCGTCGCGGCGCCGGCGGTCGATGGCGTCGTGGCGGGAGGATTGCGATGATTCCGAAATTTATGCGCGCGGTGATCGTCCCCCA
Source organism: Pseudomonadota bacterium (assembly GCA_028876585.1). The sequence continues at coordinate 18,699 of JAGWRL010000238.1, forward strand.
TCCGGGCGGCCCTGAGGCGCTGACGCTGGTCGAGCGCCCCGTGCCGATGCCGGGCGCCGGCGAAATCCTGATCAAGGTCGCGGCGGCCGGGGTCAACCGGCCCGACGTGCTGCAACGGCTCGGCGGCTACGCCCCGCCGCCCGGCGCCTCCGACGTGCTGGGGCTGGAGGTCGCCGGCGACGTCGTCGCGCTCGGCGAGGGCGTGGCGATGCATATCGTCGGCGATCCCGTCGCCGCGTTGCTGCCCGGCGGCGGCTACGCCGAATATGCGCTCGCGCATGAGAGCAACGCGCTGCCCGCGCCGCAAAGCCTGTCGATGGTCGAGGCGGCGGCGATTCCGGAAACCTATTTCACCGTCTGGACCAACGTGTTCGAGCGCGGCGGCCTGAAGGCGGGCGAATGGTTGCTGGTGCATGGCGGCGCCTCGGGCATCGGCACCACGGCGATCCAACTCGCCAAGGCGTTCGGCGCGCATGTGATCGCCACCGTCGGCGCCGACGACAAGGCGGAGGCCTGCCGCAGGCTCGGCGCCGATGTCGTCGTCAACTACAACAAAGAGGATTTCGTCGCCGCTGCGCGCGCGGCGTCGGGCAAGGGCGTCGACGTGATCCTCGACATGGTGGGCGGCGATTACGTGCAGCGCAATTACGCCGCCGCCGCTATGGACGGGCGGATCGTGCAGATCGCGTTCCTGAAGGGGGCGACGACGCAGGTCGATCTGCGGCCGCTGATGATGAAGCGGCTGGTCCACACCGGCTCGACGCTGCGGCCGCGCTCGCCCGCCGAGAAGGCGTTGATCGCCGAGGCGCTGCGCGAGCAGGTCTGGCCGCTGCTGGACGCGGGACGCGCCAAGCCGATCATCGATTCGACCTTCCCGCTCGATTCCGCCGACAAGGCGCATGCGCGGATGGAATCCTCGGGCCATTTCGGCAAGATCGTGCTGACGATCTGAATGGCGCGGTATCGGCTGACGATCGAATACGACGGCGCGGCCTATTCCGGCTGGCAGCGGCAGGAGAACGCCCGCTCGATCCAGCAGGCGCTCGAACAGGCGATCGCGAGATTCGCCCCCGAAGTGAAGCACGTCGCCGGCGCCGGGCGCACCGATGCGGGCGTGCATGCGCGCGGTCAGGTCGCGCATGTCGATCTCGACCGCGATTGGCCGGGCTGGCGGCTGCGCGAGGCGATCAACGCGCATCTCGCGCGCGACATGATCAGCGTGGTTGACGCGGCGCCTGTGGCGGCCGAGTTCGACGCGCGGCGCAGCGCCACAGCGCGGCACTATGGCTATGTCGTGATCAACCGGCGCGCGCCGCTGGTGTTCGAGCGCGGCCGGGCGTGGCGCGTCAAGCCGCCGCTCGACGCGGACGCCATGCACGCGGCGGCGCAAGGCTTGGTCGGCCGCCACGATTTCTCGACCTTCCGCGACGCGCAATGTCAGGCCAATTCGCCGCTGCGCACGCTCGATTACCTCAAGGTCGAGCGCGCCGGCGAGGCGATCCGGTTCGAGGTCGGCGCGCGCTCGTTCCTGCATCGGCAGGTGCGCTCGATGGTGGGCTCGCTGGTCGAGGTGGGATTGGGCAAATGGAGCGCCGCCGATTTGCGCGCCGCGCTGGAGGCCGCCGACCGTAGCCGCTGCGGCCCGGTCGCGCCGCCCGACGGGCTTTATCTGGAGCGGGTCGACTACCCGTTGAAATAGCGGCGCAGGATGCGCTCGTAGATCGACGACAAAGCTTCGAGGTCGGCGAGGTCGGCGTATTCGTCGACGCCGTGCATGTTGCCGCTGAGTAGGCCGAGTTCGACCACCGGGCAGATGTCCTTGATGAAGCGCGCGTCCGAGGTGCCGCCGCCGGTGGAGAGTTCGGGCCGCCGGCCCGTCACGTCGGCGACGGCGTCGCTGACCAGATCGGTGAACGGCCCGCGCGGGGTGAGGAAGGAAACCGCGTTGGTTGGATCGAACGCGAGTTCATAGGTCACGCCGGCCGCGTCGAGCCGGCGGCGGAGTTCGGCGGCGAGCGTGTCGGGGCTCCAGCGGTCGTTGAAGCGGATGTTGAAGACGGCGCGCACCTCGCCGGGAATGACGTTTGTGGCGGGATTGCCGACATCGACGGTGACGATTTCGAGGTTGCTCGGCTGGAAATCGGCCGTGCCCTGATCGAGCGCTGGCGACAGAAGCGCGTCGAGCGCGCGCGGCAGGGCGCGCACGGGATTGTCGGCGAGATGGGGGTAGGCGACGTGGCCCTGCTTGCCGATCAGCCGCAGCCGCCCGGTCAGCGAGCCGCGCCGGCCGTTCTTGATCGTGTCGCCGAGGCGGGCGACGCTGGTCGGCTCGCCCAGCACGCAATAATCGATCCGCTCGCCCCGCGCCTGCGCCCATTGCACCAGCTTCACCGTGCCGTCGACGGCGGGGCCTTCCTCGTCGCCGGTCAGCAGGAAGGCGATCGAGCCGGTGCAGGCGCCGGAGGCGGCGAAGCGCAGGCTGGCGGCGAGCGCGGCGGCGACGCCGCCCTTCATGTCGGCCGCGCCGCGCCCCCACAGCCGGCCGTCGGCGATCTCGGCCGCGAACGGATCGCAGCGCCAGCGCGAGACATCGCCGGGCTGCACGACGTCGGTGTGGCCGGCGAAGGCGAGACAGGGCGCGGCGGTCCCGAACCGCGCGTAAAGGTTCTCGATCTCGCCGAAGCGCAGCCGCTCGCAGGCGAAGCCGGCGTGGGCGAGCAGGTCCTGCACGTAGCCGAGCGCGCCCGCGTCGGCGGGCGTCACGGAGGGGAAGCGGATCAACTGTTGCGCGATTTCCAGCGCGGTCGGACTTGTCATCGCGGACGCATTTCGCGCACCAGCGCCGCCCAGTAAAGGATGACGTCGTAGATCGGCGGCTCGGTGTTGGAGAGCAGGGTCCACAGGCCCGCCACCTGAGAGCGCTTCAGCGCCTTGACCAGCACCCGGCCGTCGGCGAGGCCGCAGACGCACATGCGCCCGACCAGATCGTCGCCGGGCGGGTCGCGCACGTCGTCGTAGAACACCAGCCAGTTATCGAACAGCGCGCCGAGCGAATGGCCGCGAATCTGCACCGCGACAGTCGAGGCGCTCGCCGCGTCCGGCGCGTCGACGTCGTCGAACGGCCCCTGCGCGTCGGCGTAGAAATGCGCGATCGCGCCGGCGCCGACATAGCCGACGAGGGGCACCCGGCCGGTGGGATGGCGCGAACGGCCGCCGCCGACCAGACGCGGCGGATCGACGCCGAGATATTCGGCGACGATGGCGATTTCCTCCGCCCGCAGGCGGCGCGAGCCGTTGAGGAGGTCAGTCACGGCGGAGGGCGAACGGCCGAGCGCCTTGGCCAGACCGCTGCGGGTCTTGCGCTTTTCTTTCAGGCCTTCCCGAATCCAATCGACGGTCATGTGTTAACTATTCGGCTTTTCCGAACGCTAGGCAATTATGAATTTCAGAAATTTTGTTGACAGAACCGTTCTGTTTCCCCAAAATGAGAACATAACACGAACAAATTGGAGGCTGGGATGGCGAAGGCTGCGACGCGGGTGCGATGCGAGGAAACCGAGGGCGAGCGATCCCGCCGGGCCTGTCAGCGCCATCTCAACGACCTCAAACGCGCGCAGGGGCGGCCGCCGCCGGACGTGGCGGTGAAATCCACTTCGACGCCGCTGCGCATCGCCGGCGTTCCCGCCTCGTCCAATTGTACGTCCCCCAGCGCCCTCTGTGCGGAGTTGATGTCATGACCCTGAAGCCCCGCAAGTCCAAGAAGGCCGAGGCCGCCGCGCTGGAGGAAAAACTCGACGCGACGCCGGAACGGCTCGCGCGCGCCGAAGAGGCGGGCCAGGCGGCCGAAAAGGCGCCGGGCCGGGCGCGCCGGCTGCTCGATCCGTTCGACGTGATGCGCGCCACCCGCGCGCTGGCGCCGCACGATCCCAAGCTCAACGACATCCGCTGGCTGACCGGCGAGGCGTTGCGCCGCGTCCACAGCCGCGCCGGCCTCGACGGCCTGCGCGCGATCTCGACCGACCGGATCGGCCAGACCGGCTTCGGCCCGCGCTCCGGCCTGCCGGCGAGCGAAATCGCCTTGCACGCGCGGGATAAAATTCGGGCTGCTGAGGAGCGGGTCGGCCCGGCGGCGTGGCCGATCCTGACCCGCATCATCCTCGAAGGCGCGGGCGTGCGCGAATGTCGCGGCTTCGTGCCCGAGATCGTCACCCCCTGGCGCGCCGACGCCGTCGTCACCGACCGCCTGCGCGTCGCGCTCGACGCGCTGAGCGGGCTGGTCGGGGTGACGGGGGGGAAGCGGTGAGGGGGCGCATTACCAAATCTTCATCCGCACGCCACTCCCCGTAAAGCCGCCGCGCCCCATATCAGGCTGACGTCCTCCCCGGAGCGCCCGATGAGCGTGGTTCCCTTCAACGCCGACCGCCGCAGGGCGATGCGCCGAGCCTGGCTCGGGGCGGCGGCCGCGGCCACGATCGGCGGCGCGGGTCTGGCCGAGGCGGCGGCGGGTTACGCCGCCGCTTATGCGGCCGAGACGTCGGGGCCGGCCTCGTTCGCCGACATCGTCGAGCGCGTCAAAGGCGCGGTGGTCTCGGTCAAGGTCAAGCTCGCCGACGCGGCGGAGGACGATTCCGACGAGGACGGCGGCCCGCATTTCCCGCATGGCGGCCCGTTCGAGCGTTTTTTCAAGCGGTTCGGCATTCCCTCGCCGGACGGCGAGGGGCGCCGCTCGGGGCCGCCGCATGAACACGGCTCGGCGCAGGGGTCGGGCTTCTTCATCAGCTCGGACGGTTACATCGTCACCAACAATCACGTCGTCGAGCACGCCAGCGCCGTCACGATCACCACCGACAGCGGCAAGACGCTGACCGCCAAGGTGATCGGCGTCGATCCGAAGACCGATCTGGCGCTGCTGAAGGCGGAAGGAACGGACTTTCCCGCCGTGCGTTTCGCCGCCAAGGCGCCGCGCGTCGGCGATTGGGTGATCGCGGTCGGCAATCCGTTCGGGCTCGGCGGCACGGTGACCGCCGGCATCGTCTCCGCCCGCGGCCGCGACATCGGCTCCGGCCCCTACGACGATTTCATCCAGATCGAC
>JAGWRL010000239.1 GCA_028876585.1 Pseudomonadota bacterium
CGACATTCTCAACGTGCCCGACCCCGTGCAGCAGGGTTTCGGCTATTTCCAGAACGTCGGCGCGACGCAGCGGCAGGGGATCGAGGCGCAGATCAACTATCGCCGCGACAGGTTCACCGCTTCCGCCAGCTACGCTTTTCTCGACGCGACCTTCCTCAACGCCTTGCAACTCGGCTCCAACTCGCCGTTCGCCGACGCCAACGGCAACATTCATGTCTCGGCCGGCAATCAGATCCCGCTGTCGCCGCATCATCGCCTAAAACTGTTGGCCGATTATGAGGTGACGCCGGCGTTCCGGATCGGCGCCGACGTCAATATCGTCGGGCCGCAATATTTTGCCGGCGACGCCTCCAACCAATTCTCGCAACTGCCGGCCTATTGGGTCGCCGACGCCGACGCCTCCTATCAGGTGACGAAGACCGTGCAGCTTTATACGAAGATCGAGAACGTGTTCGGCAATCGCTACTACACCTATGGAACGTTCTTCAACACGGCCGCCGTGCCGAACTATTACAACGGCGGCGCGCCCTTCACCGATCCGCGCTCGCTCACCCCCGCCCGGCCGCGCGCGTTCTACGCCGGCATGAAGGCGACGTTCTGACCGATCTCCTCCTTTCGGAGGAGGCTTGACGTCGATCAACCCAACACGCCCGCCGCAGGCTCTAGTCTCGCGCGCGGGAAGCGCCGATGCGGGCGGCGTCCCGCTTGATCCGCACCCGCGAACGAGGGGGTCGCCATGAGGCTGGCGTTATCGATTCTGGCGCTCGTCTGCGCTGCCGCGCCCGCCATCGCGGCCGATGTCGCCGCGGGCGAAAAAGTGTTCCAGAAATGCATGCAGTGCCATCACGTCGGCGTCGGCGCGACCAATTTTTACGGCCCGGTGTTGAACGGCCTGCTCGGCCGCAAGGCGGGCACGGTGCCCGGCTACAAATATTCGCCGGCGCTGGAAAATTCCGCCATCGTCTGGGACGCCGCCACGCTGTCCAAATATCTGAAGGAGCCCAAGCACGCCGTGCCCGGCGTCGCCATGACCTTCCCCGGCCTGAAGGATCAGACCGACATCGACAACGTGATCGCCTATGTCTCGCAGTTCCGCCGCGACGGCGGCAAGGACTGAGCCTGCAAAACCTACCCTAGAGCCTCTTGCAATTGGATAGAAGCGCCCTTGTCATTCCCGCGAAAGCGGGAATCCAGGGGGCGCGCACGTCGTCTGGCCCCTGGGTCCCCGCTTTCGCGGGGACGACAGAAGACCTCCGATTCCAATCAATCAACACGTGCTCTAACAAAAACCCCGCCGGATCGCTCCGGCGGGGTTCTTGTTTCTCAGCGCTGCGATCAGGCCTTCATCGCCGCCTTGACGGCTTCCGCCGTGATCGGCAGCGAGCGCACGCGCGCGCCGACCGCGTTGAAGATCGCATTGCCGACCGCCGGGGCGACGACCGTCACCGTCGGTTCGCCGGTGCCGCGAATCGCGTCGCCGTTGGCGATGATGGCGATTTCGATCTCCGGCATGTGGACCATGCGGGCCGGCGTGTAGCTGTCGAAGTTGGACTGCTCGATGGCGCCGTCCTTCATCGTCGCCTGTTCGAGCAACGCCAGCGACATGCCCCATTGCGCCCCGCCCATCACCTGGGCGCGGACGCCGTCGGGGTTGATCGCGGTGCCGATGTCGGTGGCGACGGTGAGCTTCTTCACCTTCACCGCGCCATCGGCGCCGACCGCCACATGCGCCACGCAGGCCGTCCACGACGCGGCGCCGCGCTCCTGCGAGCTAACGCAGGCGACGCCGAGGCCTTCGCCCTTCTCCAGCTTCTTGGTGCCGTAGCCGGCCAGGCCCATCGCGGCGCGCAAGGTGTTGGCGAGCCGTTGCGCCCCGGCGTTGTCGCCGGCGCCGTCAAGCATCGCGAGCCGGAATTCAGCCGGATCCTTGCCCGCCGCGTGCGCGGCTTCGTCGATCATGCTTTCAACCGCCCAGAACGTCCAACCCGGCGCCACCGAGCGCAACTGCCCCGACGGCGTGGCGTTCTGCGCCACTTCGTTGAGGATGGTGCGCACGGTGTGGTTGGGCACCGAATAGAAGAAATCGGCGCCGTGGACCGCGAAGCCGTCGAGCACCTGCTTCTTGCCGTCCGCGGAGTTCTCGAGGACCCCGGGAATGCCCCAGCGCTTGGTCGGCCAGGCGCTGACGAGATCATGGTTCATCGCCATGAGCTTGCCGTCGGCGTTGAGGCCGGCCGAGATTTTCTGGTAGGTCAGCGGACGCGAGAAGTCCATTTTCATGTCGTGCTCGCGCGAGTAGACGACCTTGACGGGCTTGCCGACCGCCTTGGTCGCCACCGCCGCAACCACCATCATGTCGCCGTCGAGCTTGCGGCCGAAGCCGCCGCCGATCCAGTACTGATGGCCGACCACGTCTTCCGGCTTCATGCCGACCGCGGCGGCGGCGATCGCCGTCGAGCGGGTCATGAACTGGTTGCCGCAGTGGATATGCAGCTTGCCGTCCTTGATCTCGGCCGTCGCGTTCATCGGTTCGAGCGGCGCGTGGATGTTGATGCTGGTGGTGTATTCCGCCTCGACCGTTTTCGCCGCGGTCTTCAGCGCGGCCGCGCTGTCGCCGTTGGTGAAATACAGCTCGCCGCCGGGCAGGCCCTGCAAACGCTTGCCTTCGGCGAGAATGGACTCGCTGGAGACAGCCGCGTTCGGCCCCTTGTCGTAGGAAACCTTGAGGGCGTCGGCCGCTTTGGCGGCTTCCCAATAGGTCTTGGCGACGGCGATGACCCATCCCGTCACGGTGCCGGTCGGGTCTTCCACGGTGACCGCCTGCACGAAGCCGGGCAGTTTCTTGGCGGCGGAATCGTCGACGCCCGTCACCTTCGCGCCGTAGCGCACCGGCGGGGTCACGACGCGGCCGTAGAGCATGCCGGGCAGCGTCACGTCCATGCTGTATTTCGCCGTCCCGTTGACCTTGAACGGAATGTCGATCTGCGGCAGGTCGCGGCCGATCAGCGTGTACTGATCCGGCGTCTTCAGCTTGATCGCCTTCAGTTCGTCGGCGGTGAAGACCTTGCCGGCCTTACCCGATTTGACGACCTCGGCGAAGCTGACCGACTTGCCCGATTTCTTGTCGAGGACGCGCGAATCGGCGACGACGACCTGATCGGGAGACGTCTTGAGCATCGCGGCGCCGGCTTCCGCCAGCGTCATCCGGCCGGCGGCGCCGGCGCGGCTCATCGTGTCGAAGTTCATCATCGTCGACCACGAACCGCCGGTGATGATCGCGCCGAGCACGGGGTCGTTGTACTTGGGATCGTTGCCCATCAAAGCGACGCGCACTTGCGACCAGGAGGCGCCGAGTTCGTCGGCGACGATCTGCGCCATCGTCGAGGCGACGTGCTGGCCCATGTCCGCCTTGCCGACATTGACCGTCACCAGCCCGTCGTCGCCGATCGAATACCAGGTGGTGGGCGCGACGGCGGCGGCGGCCTCAGCCGCGCCGGGCGCGCCGAAGCCGCAGACGAGGCCGGCGGCGCTGGCGCCAACCATGAAGGCGCGACGGGAAATCTCCGGACCGGAGCGGATCGTTTCGTGCTTGCTCATGCCTTCCTCCCGGCGGTCTCGTTGGCGGCGCGCATGTCGTTCGAGGCGCGCTCGATCGCCTTGACGATGCGCGGGTAGGTCATGCAGCGGCAGAGATTGCCATTCATCGCCTCGACGATCTCCTCGCGCGTCGGCGCGGGATTATGCGACAGCAGCGACGCCGCCTGCATGATCTGGCCGGACTGGCAGTAACCGCATTGCGGCACCTGCTCGGCCACCCAGGCCTTCTGCAAGGCGTGCTCGCCGTGCTGGCTCAGGCCCTCGATCGTGGTGACTTTCTTGCCGGCGAGATCGCCGACCTGCGTCTGGCACGAGCGCACGGCGACGCCGTCGACATGCACGGTGCAGGCGCCGCAAAGCCCGGCGCCGCAGCCGAATTTGGTGCCGGTCATGTTGAGATGGTCGCGGATAACCCAAAGCAGCGGCGTATCCTTCGCCGCGTCTACGGTCACGTTATGACCGTTAATGGTCAAGTTGGGCATGGTTCCTCCCTCTGGCCGACCGCCCATTGATCCTGTGCGGGCGACCGAATGATCGAACGCGGTTCAAATGCGCCGCGCTCGGCGTCGCGGCGATGTTTGAGCCGCAGCCGTCCCCTCAGAATCTCCTAATACTTTTGTTGCGTCAACGGCGCCGAAGGAGGATATAGATATTTATTATCGCTCGCTATGTTTTGGCGAATATAGCGATAGACGCAGCCGCAGCAACTCCACTCAATCCTCAAGCCTCGCGCCGGACGAACACTCGCGTCGCGGCCGCGAGCGGCGCCAAAGTACAATATCGCGCGCCGTACTTTGCGAGATAACCTCCGACACAACAAATCCACTTCGGGCGGGAGCGCAATGCGGGCGAAATCTTATGCCATTATCACCATTGTCGCCGCCGCTTTATGCGTCGGACATGCATTGGCGCACGGCGACGTCACGCCGCAGCCGGTCGACACCACCGGCCTCGATCCGCTCGGCCCCGACTGGCGCAAGGTCAATCCCTATCGCGGCAACGAGGTCGCCCTGAAGATCGGCGCCTCCGGCTTCAACCAGAACTGCGCGCGCTGCCACGGCCTCCAGGCCGTCTCGGGCGGATTGGCGCCGGACCTGCGCTATCTCGACAAGGACGACGCCGGCGACGAATGGTTCATCAACCGCATCCGCCACGGCTATTCGCAGAACGGCATGACGAAAATGCCGCCGTTCGAGGGCGTTCTCAGCCAGGAAGCGATGTGGGCGATCCGCACCTACCTCGATTCCCGCTACGACGGCGGTTGAGATTGCGCGCCCTCCGCCTCCTGCCCCTGGTCGCGCTGTCGCTGGCGAGCGCCGCCACGCTGGCGCGGCCGCTCGACGCGGTGCAGAAAAGCGGCGCGCTGCGCGTCGCCGTCTATCTCGACTACAAGCCCTATTCCTATCGCGAGAACGGCCAGCCGAAAGGCATCGACGTCGACATCGCGCAGGCGCTCGCCGACGCGCTCAAGCTTCGGCTCGACCTGTTCGAACTGCGCGCCGACGACGACGTCAACGACGACCTGCGCAACGGCGTCTGGAAGGGCACCGTGTTCGGCGCCGCGCCGGGCGATGTGATGCTGCACATCCCCTACGATCCGCGCATCGCCAAGGACAACGACCGCATCGCGCTGTTCGCGCCCTATCACGTCGACGGCGTCGCCATGTATGTCGATCCGGCCAAGGCGGAGGCGGGGCGCGACCTGACGCTGCTGAAAACCGACAAGGTCGCGGTGGCGGTCGGCACATTGGCCGATTGGGTGCTCGCCTCGGCGCAGAACCACGCCTATCTCCCCCACATCGTGCACGAGCGCTCGCTCGAACAGGCCGCCGCCCATTTCGAGCGTGGCGACGTCGACGCCTTCTACGGCGAGCAATCGGCGGGACAATCGTTCGCGCGCGCCGGCAAGCGGGCGTTCACCGTCGTCCATCCCGAATTGCGGCTGGCGAGCGACTGGACGCTCGGCGTCGCGGTGAAGAGCGATGCGCGCGATCTCGGCCAGGAGATCGCGCTCAAGCTCGGCGAACTCGAAAGCTCCGGCAAGCTCGAGTCCATTTTCGCCGCCTATGGCGTCGATTGGCGCCAGCCGGAAGCGGCGCGCTGAGCGCAGAGATTGGCGCGCCGGATGGTCCGACGCGCTGGAACGGCCCAAGGCGTCGGTAAACGCTCGGGGTCGAGGGGCGCCCAAAGGCGCTTGGGGTCGAAGGGCGCCTGAAGGGGCCCGACAGGGAGGACGTCATGAAGTTGGGATTGAAACTGGGTCTTGTCTCCGCGCTGGCGCTCGCCGCCGCGTCGCTCGGCGCCCGCGCCGAGCCCGTCACCGACCAGATGCTGTTGAATGACGCGACCACCACGACGTCGGTTGTCACCAACGGCATCGGCCTGCAAGGGCAGCGCTTCAGCCCGCTGAAGCAGATCGACAAGACGACCGTGAAAAACCTCGTCCCCGCCTGGTCGTTCTCGTTCGGCGGCGAGAAGCAGCGCGGCCAGGAGAGCCAGGGGCTCGTCCATGACGGCGTCATCTATGTCACCGGCTCCTACAGCCGTCTCTATGCCATCGACGCCAAGACCGGCGAGAAGAAGTGGGAATATGACGCCCGTCTGCCCGAGGGCATCCTGCCCTGCTGCGACGTCGTCAATCGCGGCCCGGCGCTGTACGGCGAATATGTCTATTTCGGCACGCTCGACGCGCAGCTCGTCGCGCTGCACGCCAAGACCGGCAAGCTCGCCTGGAAGAAAGAGATCGAGGACTTCAAGGGCGGCTATTCGATGACCGCCGCGCCGCTGATCGTGCCGACCAAGGCGCATGGCGCGCTGATCCTCACCGGCGTCTCCGGCGGCGAATTCGGCGTCGTCGGCCGCGTCGAGGCGCGCAAGGCCTCCACCGGCGAACTCGTGTGGACCCGCCCCGTGCTCGAAGGCCTGACCGGCACGCTGGACGGCAAGGACACCACGATGACCGGCAAGGTCAACGAGACCTGGCCGGGCGACATGTACAAGTTCGGCGGCGGCGCGCCCTGGCTCGGCGGCACCTACGATCCCGAGACCAAGCTCGCCTTCTTCGGCACCGGCAACCCGGCGCCGTGGAATTCCTGGCTGCGTCCGGGCGACAACAAGTGGACCTCGTCGCGCCTCGCCATCGACCCCGAGAACGGCGAGATCAAGTGGGGCTTCCAGACCACCCCGCACGACGGCTGGGACTTTGACGGCGTCAACGAGTTCATCTCGTTCGACACCAAGGACGGCAAGAAGCTCGGCGCCACCGCCGATCGCAACGGCTTCTTCTACGTGCTCGACCGCACCGACGGCAAATTCCTGCACGCGACGCCGTTCGTGGCGAAAATCACCTGGGCCAAGGAAATCGGCAAGGACGGCCGCCCGGTCTATAACGACGACAACCGCCCCGGCGACCCGACCAAGGGCGACGGCAAGGAAGGCAAGCAGGTGTTCTCGGTGCCCTCGTTCCTGGGCGGCAAGAACCAGATGCCGATGGCCTATTCGCAGAACACCGGCCTGTTCTATGTCCCCTCCAACGAATGGGGCATGGACATCCACAACGAGCCGGTCGCCTACAAGAAGGGCGCGGCCTATCTCGGCGCCGGCTTCACCATCCACACCATCTTCGACGACCATATCGGCTCGCTGAAGGCGATCGATCCGGCCGACGGCGCGGTCAAGTGGGAATACAAGAACACCGCTCCGCTGTGGGGCGGCGTGCTGACCACGGCCGGCGGCCTCGTCATCACCGGGACGCCCGAGGGCTACCTGATGGTGTTCGACGACAAGACCGGCGAAGTGCTGTGGAAGTTCAACGTCGGCACCGGCATCGTCGCGCCGCCGATCGCCTGGGAGCAGGACGGCCAGGAGATGATCGGCGTGGCGGCCGGCTGGGGCGGCGCGGTGCCGCTGTGGGGCGGCGACGTCGCCAAGCAGGTGAAGGACATCAACCAGGGCGGCTCCTACTGGGTGTTCCGCCTGCCGCAGAAGACGGCCGCCAAGTAAGCGTGTTATAAATCTGCGACGCCGGGCCCCGCGCCCGGCGTTTCTTGTTCCCCGGCGAACCGCCATGACCCGTTTCCTCATCGTCGACGATCACCCGCTGTTCCGCGAGGCGCTGCAAAGCGCGGTCAGGATGGCGCACGCCGACGCCGAAGTGTTCGAGGCGACCTCGATCGAGGGCGCGATCGACGTCGCCGCCGCGCATCGCGATCTCGACCTCGCGCTGCTCGATCTGTCGCTGCCCGGCACGTCGGGCTTTTCCGGCCTGGTGCGCTTTCGCTCGGCCCATCCCAAACTGCCCGTCGTCGTCGTCTCCGGCCACGAGGAGGTGGAGCTGGTCGCCGAGGCGATGTCGCTCGGCATC
>JAGWRL010000240.1 GCA_028876585.1 Pseudomonadota bacterium
CAGGCGGCGAGCAGCGCCGCCGCGGCGCCGGCTTTCGGCCGGGGCGTCGCGCGCGACGGAAAGATCGGGGATATAGGGGGGTACGCGCGGGCGGACATGCCGATTCGCTCTCCAACTGCGCTTGGAATTTACGCCCGCTTAACGTTAAGGGCGGGTAAAGGGACGCGACCGAGAGGACGGCTTGCTTCGTTTTGAAAATGTCGGATTGCGCTATGGGCTGGGGTCGGAGATCATCCGCGACGCCAGTTTCAATATCGCGCCGCAGAGCTTTCAGTTTCTCACCGGCCCCTCGGGCGCCGGCAAGACGACGCTGTTGCGGCTGATGCTGCTGTCGCTGAAGCCGACGCGCGGCAGGATCACCATATTCGACAAGGACGCGGCGACGCTCGACGCCGAGAAAATGACCGGGGTGCGCCGCCGCATCGGCGTCGTGTTCCAGGATTTCCGCCTGCTCGAACATCTCACCACCTACGACAACGTCGCTTTGCCGCTGCTGGTGCAGGGCCGCAGCCCCGCCGCCTATCGCGCCGAAGTGGTCGAACTGCTGAAATGGGTCGGTCTGGGCGACCGCATCAACGCGCTGCCGGCGGTGCTGTCGGGCGGCGAAAAGCAGCGCGCGGCGATCGCGCGGGCGCTGATCGCCCGCCCCGAACTGCTGCTGGCCGACGAGCCGACCGGCAACGTCGATCCCGACATGGCGTGGCGGCTGTTGCGGCTGTTCGCCGAATTGCACAAGAGCGGCACCTCGGTCGTGATCGCGACGCACGATCATGCGCTGATGGAGGCGTTCGGCGGCGGCGTGCGCAAGCTGGTGATCGCCGACGGTCAGGTGCAATCGCTCGACGGGGACGAGGCATGAACGAGGAGACGCACGAGGAGACGGGGGCCGAAGTCGACCACGCGGCGCCGGCGACGCTGATTCCGCACGACACGGTTTCGGGCCGGGCGCTGACGGCGGTGATCGCGATCCTGACCTTTCTCGCCTGCCTGTGCGCCGGCGGCGCGGTGGTGCTCGCCGCCGCCTCGGCCGCCTGGCGCGACGACGTGTCGCGCGAGATCACGATCCAGATCCGCCCGCACGCCGGCGCGGACGCCGACGCCGAGGCCGAGAAAGTCGCCGCCCTCGCCTCGCAATCGCCCGCCATCGAATCGGTGCGGCTGATGAGCCGCGCCCAGACCGAGGAGACGCTGAAGCCGTGGCTCGGCTCCGGGCTCGACCTGTCGCAATTGCCGATCCCGCGGCTGGTGGTGGCGACGCTCGCCAGCCGCGACCCGCAAGCGCTGGCGCCGCTGCGCGCGGAACTGGCCAAACAGGCGCCCGAGGCTCTGTTCGACGACAATGCGGTGTGGCTGTCGCACCTGTCGGCCGTCGGCCGCTCGCTGACATTGTTCGCCGGGCTGTTGTTCGCGCTGGTGGTGGCGGCGATCGCGATCGCGATCGGCTTCGCCACGCGCGGGGCGATGGCGGGGGCGCGCGAGATCGTCGAGGTGCTGCATTTCGTCGGCGCCTCCGACGCCTTCATCACGAAACATTTCCAGCGCTATTTCTTCCGCCTGAGCGCGGAGGGCACCAGCGTCGGCGGCGCGGTGGCGATCCTCATGTTCTCGCTCAGCGAATTGTTCGCCGCGCGCGGGGCCGGCTCGCCCGAGGCGGCGACGATGACGGTGCTGCTCGGCTCGTTCCACCTGCCGCTGGTCGGCTATGGCGCGATCGTGGGCGTTTGCGCCGCGCTGGTGGCGATGGCGGCGCTGTTCTCGCGCGTGGTCGCGGCCGCGCATCTGCGCGCTCTCTCCTGACGGCCTCCCGATGATCGCCCTGCGCTCGCTGCTGTTCAACGCCCTGTTCTATCTCAACCTGATCGTGCTGATGGTCCTCGGGCTGCCGGCGATGCTGTTCGGCCGCAAGGGCGTGTTCGTGATGGCGCGCACCTGGGGGCGGACCTCGCTTTGGCTGCTCGACAAGGTGTGCGGCCTCAAGGTCGAGTTTCGCGGCGTCGAGAACCTGCCGCAGGGCGGCTATATTCTCGCCGCCAAGCATCAGTCGTTCCTGGAGACCTTCGCGCTGGTGCCGCATACGCCGGATTTCGCGATCATCCTGAAGAAGTCGCTGACCTATATTCCGGTGTTCGGCCTCTACCTCACGATCGGCGGCCAGATCGGCATCGACCGTTCGCGCGGCCGCAGCGCGCTGGCGCAGATCATCGAGCAGGCGGGCGAGGTGCTGCGCGCGGGCCGGCAGGTCTACATCTATCCCGAGGGCACGCGCCGCTCGCCGGGGGCGGAGCCGCAATACAAGCAGGGGGTCGCGGCGCTCTACGTGGCGACGGGCGCGCCTTGCGTGCCGGTGGCGCTCAACACCGGGCTGTTCTGGGGCCGACGCGGCTTCCTGCGCCGGCCGGGCACGGCGGTGATCGAATTCCTCCCCGCGATCGCGCCGGGGCTGTCGCGCGAGGCCTTTCTGGAGCGGCTGAAGGGCGACATCGAGGGCGCGACGGCGCGGCTGCTGCGGGAAGCGCGTCCCCGCCCTTGACCGGGGGGGCGCGCGCCCGTAAGGCCCGCCGACCAGTCGGCCGGGCGACCGCTGCCCGCAAGGGCGGAGGAAAGTCCGGGCTCCACACGGACACGGCGCCGGATAACGTCCGGCGGGGGCGACCCCAGGGAAAGCGCCACAGAAAGGAAACCGCCCTTCGACTTTTCCTAACGGAAAAAGTCTTGGGGTAAGGGTGAAAGGGTGCGGTAAGAGCGCACCGCGTCGGCGGCAACGTCGGCGGCATGGCAAGCCCCGCCGGGAGCAAGACCGAATAGGAACGACGCGCGGGGAGGCTTGCCTCCTGCGCGGGGCCTGTCCGTAGGCCTGGTCGTTCGGGTAGGTTGCTTGAGGCGCCCGGCGACGGGCGTCCCAGAGGAATGGTCGCCGCGTCGGACATTCGTGTCCGGCCTTACAGAACCCGGCTTATAGGCCGACTGGTGTTATGACTCCTGAAGAATTTCGCCGCCTCGGCCACGATCTGATCGACCGCATCGCCGATTACCGCGCCGGAATCGCGGCGCGGCCGGTGATGGCGCAGGTCGCGCCCGGCGCGATCCGCGCCGCGCTGCCGAAATCGGCGCCGGCGAGCCCTGAGCCGTTCGCGGCGATCTTCGCCGATCTCGACGCGCTGATCCTGCCCGGCCTGTCGCATTTCAACCATCCCGGCTTTTTCGGCTATTTCCCCGCCAACAGCGAATTGTCGTCGGTGCTCGGCGATTATCTCAGCACCGGGCTCGGCGCGCTCGGCCTGTCGTGGCAATCGGCGCCGGCGCTGACCGAGCTGGAGGAGGTCGTGACCGACTGGATGCGCCAGCTCGTCGGCCTGCCCGCGAGCTTTTCCGGCGTGATCCAGGACACCGCCTCGACCGCGACGCTGGTGGCGATGATCTGCGCGCGCGAGCGGGCGAGCGATTTCAGCCTGGCGCGCGGCGGGCTGGCCGGGCTCGACGCGCCGCTGGTCGTCTATGGCTCGGCGCATGCGCATAGCTCGGTCGACAAGGCGGCGCTGCTGGCGGGGTTCGGGCGCGACCATGTGCGCCACGTCGAGACCGACGCCGCCCACGCGATGCGGCCGGAGGCGCTGGAAGCGGCGATCCGCGCTGATCTAGCGGCGGGGCGCAAGCCGGCCGCAATCGTCGCCAGCGTCGGCACCACCGGGGTGACGGCGATCGATCCGGTCGCGCCGATCGCCGCGATCGCCGGCAAGCATGGGCTATGGCTGCATGTCGACGCGGCGATGGCGGGATCGGCGATGATCTTGGCCGAATGCCGGGAGATGTGGGCGGGGGTCGAGGGCGCCGATTCGCTGGTGTTCAACCCGCACAAATGGCTGGGCGCGGCGTTCGACTGCTCGCTCTATTACGTGCGCGACTCCGAACATCTCAACCGGGTGATGGGGACCAACCCGAGCTATCTGCGCAGCGCGGTCGACGGCGAGGTGACGACCTATCGCGACTGGGGCATCCCGCTGGGACGCCGGTTCCGGGCGCTGAAACTGTGGTGCCTTCTGCGGGCGGAGGGCGTCGAGGCGTTGCAGGCGCGGCTGCGGCGCGATCTCGACAACGCGCGCTGGCTGGCGGCAGAGGCTGCGGCGGCGCCGCATTGGCAAGTGGCGGCGCCGGCGCCGTTGCAGACGGTGTGCCTGCGCCACGAGCCGCCGGGCCTGAGCGGCGAAGCGCTCGATGCGCATACACTCGCCTGGGCCGATGCGGTCAACCGCTCGGGCCGCGCCTATGTGACGCCGGCGATCCTCGACGGGCGCTGGATGGTGCGCGTCTCGATCGGCGCGTTGCCGACCGAGCGGGCCGATGTCGAGGCGTTCTGGGCTTTGGCGCAGGCCGCCGCTGCGGCCGCCCGCTAACCGATCAATCGAACTTGATCGCCACGCCGCCGGAGAAATACCGCACCACGCGGCCGGGACGCCCGTCGAGCCTGACCGGCTGGCCGACGGAAAAACGCAGCGAATTGGGGCCGAGCTGCAAGGCCGCGCCGCTCTTCGAGATGTCGAAAATTCCGCAGCCGTAAATCTGCCCGTCGGACGCTTCGATCGTCGCCTCCGCGCAGTTCATCTCGATGCGCTCGTGGCCGCGGTTCTCGATCACGTCCTCGTTGTTGATGCGGCGCAACTGCCAGTTCAGGCGTTTGGCCAACCTGCGCAATCGTCGCTGCGGCGCCATCACGCCGAGCACGAAGGCGTTCTGGCTCACGCGCACGACGACGCCTTCTATGAGGCCGACCGAGGCGATATTCACGCTGCACCGATCGCCCAGGCGGGCGATCTCCGGCCCCCGGACGCGCAGGCCGACCGGGGAGATCTCGAACACCTCGCCGAGGAATTCGCGCCCCGTCGCGATTTGGCAGCGGCCGACCAGATCCAGCGCGCAGCGATCGCCGGCGTAGGGCGCGAACGAACGCGCTTCGCCCGCACTGGCCGTCTCGGGCAGCACGATCAGACTTTGCCAGAGGGCCAGCGAATCCGCCCGCGCCCGGTCGGCGTCCTGCATGAGTTGAACCGCGGTCTCATCAAGCAGCATGATCCCAATCCCATAGGCGTCGGAAACGTAAACCTACCACAACGCTTTCCCATCGAGTCGCGAGTGGCGAGTAAATAGCAGGAATTACGCGCAGCAAGGTTAGGATAAAATTACGTCATTGCTTTGCGTTTATTAATATTTCGACGCGTTAAGCGTAACCCGCCGCAGCCGCCGGCAAGCGGGCGGGGCGGCGCGAAGCGTTTGCTCCCGCTGGCGTCCCGCCCTATGAAGGCGCCATCCTTGCTGAGGGCATTCCATGTTGCGCGCCTCCCATGTCATCGCCGCCGGCGGTTGGACCGGCGAACCCGTCGATTCCGTCGTGCTCGATTATGACGAGCGGCACCGGCGGCGGGTGACGATGAAAGGCGTGCGCGGGCTCGAATTCCTGCTCGATCTCGACGAGGCGGTGCTGTTGCGCTCCGGCGACGGGCTGAAGCTGGAGGACGGGCGGGTGGTCGAAGTGGTCGCCGCGCCCGAGCCGCTGACCGAATTTCGCGCCAACGAGCCGGCGACGCTGGTGCGGCTCGCCTGGCACCTCGGCAATCGTCATCTGCCGACCGAGATGACGCGCAAGGCGTTGCGCATCCGCCGCGATCCGGTGATCGAGGAAATGGCGCGCGGGCTGGACGCGGCCGTGCTGTCGATCGAGGCGCCGTTCAACCCGGAAGGCGGCGCCTACGCCAAGGGCGGCCATGAGGCGCATGGCCATGAGTCTCACGATCACGATCACGCCTCCTGCGGCCACGATCACAGCCACGACCACCACGACCACCACGGGCATGACCACAAACACGGCCACTAGCTCGGGCCTGCCGCTGTTCGTATGGTTGTCGCCGGCCTTTCCCGTCGGCGCCTACGCCTATAGCCACGCAATCGAATGGGCGGTCGAGGCGGGCGACGTGCGCGACGCGGCGACGTTGCGGCTGTGGTTGGAGGACCTCGCTGATCACGGCGGGCCGCGGCTCGATGTGGCTTTGTTCGCCGCCGCGCATCGCGCCGCGCGCGATCCCGCCGCGCTGACGCAAGTCAACCAGCTCGCGGTCGCGCTCGCCGGCTCGGCCGAGCGGCGGCTGG
>JAGWRL010000241.1 GCA_028876585.1 Pseudomonadota bacterium
GAGGACGCGCCGTTCGACAAGATTTGCTACATCGGTTGCGGCGTGACGACGGGCGTCGGCGCGGTGGTTTACACAGCAAAAGTCTGGCCGGGCGCCAATGTCGTGGTGTTTGGCCTCGGCGGCATCGGGCTCAACGTCGTGCAGGCGGCGCGCATGGTCGGCGCCGACAAGATCATCGGCGTCGATCTGAACCCGGCGCGGCAGGAGATGGCGAAGAAATTCGGCATGACGCATTTCGTCAACCCGGACGAGGTCGGGCGCGACAAGGTCGTGCAGGCGTTGGTTGACCTGACCGGCGGCGGCGCCGATTTCTCATTCGAGTGCATCGGCAACGTTCACACGATGCGGCAGGCGCTCGAATGCTGCCATCGCGGCTGGGGCGAGTCGGTGGTAATCGGCGTCGCGCCCTCGGGCGCGGAGATTTCGACGCGGCCGTTCCAGCTGGTGACTGGCCGGGTCTGGAAAGGCTCGGCGTTCGGCGGCGCGCGCGGGCGCACCGACGTGCCCAAGATCGTCGACTGGTACATGGACGGCAAGATCAACATCGACGATCTGATCACCCACACCATGCCGCTCGACGACATCAATAACGCCTTCGATCTGATGCATCAGGGCAAGTCGATCCGCAGCGTCGTGCTGTTCTGATGCTGTGGAGCCGTCGCGCGGCGCTGCTGGCCCCGTTGGGGCTCGCCGCCTGCGCCACGGAGATCGTCGAGCCGCCACCGCCCTCGCGCGCCAAACTCGA
The DNA here is from genome assembly GCA_028876585.1 of Pseudomonadota bacterium. The sequence continues at coordinate 746 of JAGWRL010000241.1, forward strand.
CGCGGTGCGGCTCGATCCCGCCGAGGCGCTCGGCTGGCTCAACGCCTATCGCGCCCAGTCCGGCCTCGCGCCGGTGCGGCTCGATGCCGAGCTTACCGCGCTTGCGCAGGCCCAGGCCGACGCGATGGCTTCGGCCGACAAAATCTCGCACGACGTGCAGGGCGCCTTCGCCGCCCGCCTCGCCGCCTCCGGCGTGCGCGCGGGCGAGGCGGGCGAAAATGTCTGCGCCGGCTATTTCTCCACTGTGCAGGCGATGCAGGCGTGGCGGCGCTCGCCCGAGCACGACGTCAACCTGCGGCTGCGCTCGGCGACCCGGTTCGGCGTCGCGCTGGCCAAGAACCCGCGCAGCGGCTGGGGCGCGTTCTGGGCGATGGCGATCGCCTCGCCGCCGCCAGGCTGATCAGGCGCGCGGATGCGCCGTCGCGCTTTACTGAGGTTCCGATTCAGCCCATGCCGCCGCCGCGTCCTCAAGCCGCAGAATGAGGGAAAGCGGCGCGTCACTCAGCCGTAATGCGCCGAAGCTCTCGCACCAATGCGCCGCGAGCTCGGATTTTGCGTCGATCAACAGCGCCACGCCGTCGACCTCTTGCGCCACGCGAATGCAACGCGCGGCGGCGCGCCACACCAACGCCGCGCCAAGGCCACGCCGCTGCACGGCTTGGTCGACGGCGAGCCAGCCGAGCCGGAACACCGGGACTTCGTATCTTCCAAGCCCCTTCTTCGCCACTGCCGACGTGCGCGCGAATTCAAGCGAGGCGGGGCTCAGCGTGTAATAGCCCAGGATGCGCGCCGGCGCTTCGAGCGGCGCGGCGACAAAACATTTGGCGCCGTTCCTGTCGTGGTTCTGCCGCGCATAGCGTTTCAGATAGACGTTGAGTTCGTCGTCGCCGCAATCGAAGACGTCGCGATCATGGCCTTTGCCGAGCGGCGCCTCGCGCCACTCCCAAGCGTTCATTTCAACCGAAACCCGGCCTTCGCGGCCCGAGTGAGGCGCGGCGGCGCGGCCGGCGGGCGTTCGAGAAGCGCGAGCACCCGCAAGGAATCGCGCTCGGAAAGCGTGAGCCGCTCCGCCTCTGCGATGTCGGATTCCGCCTGCGGCAGGACGGTCGCGAGAATGTAGCCGGTCAGATCGAGGCGCTTGATCGCCGCCGCACGGGTCAACGTCGCCTTGTCCTGCGGACGCAAGCGCAGTTCGACGCGGCCGTTGTCTACGAGGGGGCGGGGCATGATGCGGCTCCGAATAGCGATTCCAGCCATCCGTATGGTGTACGTATAGACGATTTCTCAACGCTTGGCTTGCGAAAAGTTCACGCCCTGGGATGCGCCGCCTTATAAGCCGCCGCCAGCCGGTCGCTGTCGACGGCGGTGTAAACCTGCGTCGTCGACAGCGAGGCGTGGCCGAGCAATTCCTGGATCGTGCGCAGGTCGCCGCCCCGCGCCAGCAGGTGCGTGGCGAAGGAATGGCGCAGGGCGTGCGGCGTCGCGCTGTCGGGCAGGCCGAGCGCGCCGCGCATCCGCTCCATCGCCAGTTGCACGATGCGCGGCGACAGCGGGCCGCCTCGCGCGCCTACGAACAGCGGCCCGTCGGGCTTCAGCGTCCACGGGCAGCGGGCGAGATAATCCTCGATCGCCGCGCGAACCGGGCCAATCACCGGCGCGATGCGCGTCTTGCCGCCCTTGCCGGCGATGCGCACTTCGTCCACCGCGCCGATCGGCGCGTCGCCGCGCGCAATCGAAAGCGCCTCGCTGATCCGCAGCCCCGCGCCGTAGCACAAGGCCAGCACCGCCGCGTCGCGCGCCAGCACCCAGGGGTCGCGTATGTCGCCGGCGCGGGTCTCGACGTCGGCGACGGCGCGCGCGTCGTCGGCGCGCAGCGGACGCGGCAGCCGCCGCCCGGCCTTGGGCGAGCGAATCGCGGAAAACGCCGAGGCGCGGCCGGCGCCGATCCGCTCCATATATTTGGCTAAGCCGCGCAGCGCGGACAGCGCGCGTTGCAGCGAGCGCGGGTCGATCCCCTCAGCGCGCCGGGCGGCCAGAAACGCGCGCAGGTCCGCCGGCTTCATCGCGGCGAAATCGACTGCTAGCGGCGCGCGGGCGAGGCGGGCGTGCAGGAAGGCGACGAATTGCCTGACGTCGCGGCCATAGGCTTCCAGCGTCTTGGCGGCGAGCCGGCGCTCCAGCGCGAGGTAACGCAGCCACAGGACGACGATCCCGGTCAGGTCCTGCGGCGATTCGCCCGTCATCGGGGCAGGATCGCCGGTCTATTGCGGGTTGTCGAGCGCCTTGGCCTTTTTCTTGTGCGGCTTGTGTTTCGGCTTGGCCGCGGGCTCCTGTGCGATGGCGCCGGTCGGGGTCATGTCGACCCGCGCCGTCGTCTTCGCCACCACCTTGGGCGCGGGCGCGGGCGCGGGCGAAGGCGCCGCCGCGGCCGCGAGCGCCGCCGATTCGACCTTGGGCGTCGCGGCGACGGCGGCGGCTTGCGGCGCCTCGACCGCCGCCACTGGGGCGGAATGCGCGCCGGGGTAGGTTTCGCGCGCCGCCTGGGTCATCAACAGCGCCCCCGCTAGCACCGCCGCGCCCCAGCCGGCGAAGCCGCCGATCACGGTGTGGCCAAAGGCGCCGCTGAAGCGCGACGGCAACCCCGCCACCACGGTCGGCAACGACCGGAGCGCGCCGAACGCGCGGCTCTCGAATCCGGAATCGACTTGAAACTTGATCGGGGATTTAATCACGGGCTTCGCCTTTCACGCGGCTTGCCCAACATGACTTAAACAAATGGCGTTAACGTCGGCTTAGAGAGCTTGGTTAACAACTGAGTCGCCATGCGCGACGCTGCGTCGGGCCTTGCGCGTCCGGCGCGCCCGTCTTAACCTCGCCGCCTCTCCCATCAGCGAGTTTCCCCCATGCGCTATCGTCCGCTCGGCCGAACCGGCCAGTTCGTCTCGGAAATCTGCCTGGGAACCATGACGTTCCACGGCGGCGCCAGTTATTGGCGCAACATCGGCCAGCTCGATCAGGCCAGCGCCACGGCGCTGGTCGCCCGCGCGCTCGCGGCGGGGGTGAATTTCATCGACACGGCGGATGTCTATTCCGAAGGCGGTTCGGAGGCGCTGCTCGGTCAGGCGCTGATCGATCTCAAGGTCGCGCGCGAAGATGTGATCGTCGCCACCAAGGTGCGCGGGCGCACCGGCCCCGGCCCCAACGCGGTCGGCCTGTCGCGCGGCCACATCATGGACCAGATCGCCGGCAGCCTGAAGCGGCTGAAGCTCGACTATGTCGACCTCTACCAGATCCACGGTTTTGATCCGGTCACGCCGCTGGAGGAGACGATGCGGGCGCTCGAGGATTGCGTCGCGCGCGGGCTGGTGCGCACGCTCGGCTGCTCCAATCTGGCGGCGTGGCAGATCATGAAGGCGCAGGGCATCGCCGAGCGGCGCGGCTTCGCCCGCTTCGAGACCGTGCAGGCCTATTACACCATCGCCGGCCGCGACCTGGAGCGCGAGGTGCTGCCGCTGGTCGAGGATCAGGGCATGGGCGTGATGGTGTGGAGCCCGCTCGCCGGCGGCTTCCTCAGCGGCAAATACACGCGCGAGGGCGTCGCCAGCAACGACGCGCGCCGCGTCAGCTTCGATTTCCCCCCCCGTCGACAAGGAGCGCGGCTACGCCATCATCGACGCGATGCGGCCGATCGCGGCCGCACATGGCGTCTCGGTCGCGCGGGTGGCGCTCGCCTGGTTGCTCCAGCGCAAGGGCGTGATGAGCGTCATCGTCGGCGCCAAGACGGTCGAGCAGCTCGACGACAATCTCGCCGCGACCGCGCTGCGGCTGACGGGCGACGATTTGGCCACGCTCGACGCGGTCAGCGCGTTGGCGCCGGAATATCCGGGCTGGATGTTGGAGCGGCAGGCGCAGGGGCGCGTGCCGGAAGCGGGGAAGCAAGCATGAGCAAGCCGGTCAAGTGGGGCGTGCTGGGGGTCGCCAAGATCGCCACCGAAAAAGTGATTCCGGCGATGCAGCGCGCGAGCCTGTGCCGGATCGAGGCGATCGCCTCGCGCGAGCTTTCGCGCGCGCAGGCGGCGGCCGAACGGCTCGGCATCCCGCGCGCCTACGGATCTTACGAGGAATTGCTCGCCGATCCCGAGATCGAGGCGATCTACAATCCGCTGCCCAACGAATTGCATGTGCCGTGGACCTTGAAGGCGCTCGCCGCCGGCAAACACGTGCTGTGCGAAAAGCCAATCGCGCTCGACGCCGCGCAGGCCGCGCAACTGCTGGAGGCGCGCGCGAAATCGGGCAAACTGGTCGCGGAAGCCTTCATGGTGCGCCATCACCCGCAATGGCGGCGCGCGCGCGAGATCGCGCGCTCCGGCGCGATCGGCGACATCGGCGCGATCCAGACCCTGTTCACCTATCGCCTGCTCGACGCCGACAATGTGCGCAACCGGCCGCCCGGCGGCGGCGGCCTCTATGACATCGGCTGCTACGCCATTCTCACCGCGCGCTACATCTTCGCCGCCGAGCCTGTGCGCGTCGCCGCCAGCCTCGATATCGACCCGACGTTCGGCACCGACCGGCTCGCCAGCGCCATTCTGGAATTTCCCGGCGGCCGGCATCTGACCTTCACCACCGCGACCCAGCTCGCCGGCGCGCAGCGCGTGGTGATCGCCGGGACCGCCGGCCGGATCGAGGTGAAAATCCCGTTCAACGCGCCGATCGACCGCGCCACCGAGATCGTCATCGACAGCGGCGCCGATCTCGTCGGCGGCGGCGCGCGCGCCGAGTCGTTTCCCGTCTGCGATCAATACGGCCTTCAGGGCGACGATTTCGTGCGCGCGATCCGCGGCGAGGCGGCGCTCGAATTTCCCATCGAGGACGCGATCGCCAATATGAAGGCGATCGAAGCCTGCTTCCGCGCCGCCAAATCCGGCCGGTGGGAGAGCGTCTGAACCTTACGCCGAGCGCTGTTGGAACCAACCGCCGTCATGACCGGGCTTGTCCCGGTCATCTACGCGGTTGAGCCGCCGCCCGCTTCAACCAAGCGCCTCAAGGGACGGCCGGCGGCGGCGCGCGGACGGGCGCCTCACACAGAGCGGCGCTTGCGCTGGCGGTACTGGTCGGCGATCACGGCGGCGACGATGACGCCGCCCTTGATGATCTCCTGATAATGCGCGTCGACGTTGAGGAACGTGAAGCCCGAGGTCAACACGCCCAGGATCACCGCGCCGATGATCGTGCCGGTGAGCCGGCCGACGCCGCCCGACAGCGACGTGCCGCCGATCACCGCCGCCGCGATGGCGTCAAGCTCGAACCCCATGCCGACGCCGGCCTGGCCGGAGATCGCGCGCGCGGTGTGAACGACGCCGCACAGCCCCGACATCAGGCCCGCCACCGCATAGACCAGCACGATGTGGCGCTCGACATTGATGCCCGACACCCGCGCCGCCAGCGGATTGGCGCCGATGGCGTAAGTGAACTTGCCGTAGCGCGTGTAGCGCAGCGCCAGATGAAACAGGATCGCCATCGAGAGAAAGATGACGACCGGCCACCAACCGGCGCCGATTTCGCCGAACGCGTCCGACAGATTGCCGATCGGCTCGCCGTTGGTGTACCAATCGGCGACGCCGCGCGCCGACACCATCATGCCGAGCGTGGCGATGAACGGCGGGATTTTGGTGTAGGCGATCAACGAACCGTTGAGCAGGCCCGCGAGCGCCCCCGCGATGAGCCCGGCGGCGACGGGGAAGATCGGGTTGAGCCCGGTCAGGCCGGGATAGATGGCGCGGGTGAACCCCTCGGCCTGCGCCAGGCTCGCCGCGATCATCGCCGTCATGCCGACCAGCGAACCCGAGGACAGATCGATGCCGCCCATGATGATGACCTGGGTCACGCCGACGGCGATGATGCCGATCTCCGATTCCTGCAGGATCATGATTTTGAGCCGCAGCGGATTGGCGATGAAGCTCTGGCCCTCGAACATCCAGCCGAGCGCCTCGAACAGCAGCATCATGCCGATCATCACCCCGAGAATGCTGATCTCGGGCGGCAGGCGGCGGCGCGCGCGGCGCGGCCTCGCTCGTCAGGACGGTCTCACTGGCCAACGTCGTTCCCTTCAATTAACGCGCCGCAAGTTCCATCACGCGAACCTGCGTCGCCTCCTGGCGATCGAGAATCCCGGTCATGCGGCCTTCGTGCATCACCAGCACGCGGTCGCTCATGCCAAGCACCTCGGGTAGCTCGGACGAGATCATCAGCACCGCGACGCCCTGGCCCGCGAGTTCACAGATCAGCCGATGGATCTCGGCCTTGGCGCCGACGTCGATGCCGCGCGTCGGCTCGTCGAGAATGAGAATGCGCGGTTGCGTCATCAGCCAGCGCGCGATCAGCACCTTTTGCTGATTGCCGCCCGACAGGTTGATCACCGGCTCTTCGAGATCGGGCGTGCGCACGCGCAGCTTGGCCTTCTGATCCTCGCACAGCCGGGCGATTTCGCGCTCCTGCACGATTCCCGCCTTCGTGAAGCCGCGGCGCAGAATCGCGGCCTGCATGTTGGCGGTCACGTCGAGCATCAGGAAACAACCGGATTCCTTGCGGTCCTCGGTCAGGAATCCCATGCCGGCGTCCATCGCCGCGCCGGGGTTTGCGATCCGCATCTCGCGCCCGTCGACGAAGATTTGTCCCGAACTGGCCGGCGTGACGCCGAAAATCGTCTCCGCCACATTGCTGCGGCCGGAGCCGACCAGTCCCGCCAGCCCCAGAATCTCGCCCTTGCGCAGATCAAAACTCACATCGCGGAACCGCCCGTCGAGGCTCAGATTCTTCACCGACAGGATCACCTCGCCGATCGGCACTTCGGTCTTGGGGAACATTTGCGTCACCTCGCGCCCGACCATCAGCTTGATGATGTCGTCGCGCGTGACCTCGGACGACTTGTGCTCGCCAACGAAGCGGCCGTCGCGGAACACCGACACTTCGTCGGCGATCTCGAACAGTTCGTTCATCTTGTGCGTGATGTAGACGATGCCCTTGCCCTGCGCCTTCAGCGCGCGGATGATGCGGAACAGATGCGCGACCTCCTTGTCGGTGATCGCCGAGGTCGGCTCGTCCATGATCAGAATGTCGCTGTCGTAGCTGACCGCCTTGGCGATCTCGACCATTTGCCGGCTCGCCACCGAGAGATCGCGCACTTCGACCTCGGGGTCGATGTCGATTTCGAGCCGATCGAACAAAGCCTGCGTGCGCCGCCGCATCTCGCGGTGATTGACGATGCCGAGCGCGTTGCGCGGCTCGCGGCGCAGCCAGATATTCTCCGCCACCGTCATGAACGCCATCAGGTTGAGTTCCTGATGGATCATCGCAATGCCGTAACGCAGCGCGTCGAGCGGCGAGGTCAGCTTGATCTCCTGACCCTTGAGTTTGAACGAGCCGGAATCGGGGGAATAGATGCCGGCGATGATCTTCATCAGCGTCGATTTGCCGGCGCCGTTCTCGCCCATCAGCGCATGCACATGGCCGCGCTTGAGCTTGAACTGCACGTCGTCGAGCGCCAGCACGCCGGGGAAGGCTTTGCGCACGTTGGCGACTTCGAGCAGATATTGCGCGCCCGGAACCGCGCCGCTTTCTCGCACGATCTCCGCGGTCGTCGGACTGAGGCTGCCCATGGCGCGTCTTCCCCGAGGTCTTGCGGCCTCTGAGCGGGCCGCGATCCTCTTAAACATAAGCCAAGGCCCCAGGGGAGCGGCCCCCGGAGCGAGCGTGGAACGATCAGTTCTTCTTGGCGAACTTGTCCATGTTCTCGGGCGTGACGAGCTGGAAGGGGATGTAGACCTTCTTGTCGATCGCCTTGCCCGCCGCCAGCGCCAGCGCCGCGTCGACCGCGCCCTTGCCCTGACCGGCCGCGTCCTGGAACACGGTGACCTTGAGGTCGCCCGCCTTCATCGAGGCGAGCGCGTCCTGCGTGGCGTCGACGCCGCCGACGATCGCCTTTTTGGTGTCGACGCCGGCCGCCTTCAGCGCCTGCAAGGCGCCGATCGCCATTTCGTCGTTGTTGGCGACGATGGCGTTGAACTTCATGCCCTTCGACAGCCAGTTGGTGACGAGGTTCTGCGCCTTGGTGCGATCCCAGCTCGCGGTCTGCTCGGCGATGATCTTGATGCCGGTGCAGGGCTCCTTGGCGATCACGTCGTGGACGTCGGCGGTGCGCTGCACGGCGGCCTGATTGGAGAGTTCGCCCTCGATCACCAGAATGTCGCCCTTGCCGCCGAGCAGCTTGCAGATCTGCTGCATCTCGAGCGTGCCGGAATCCTTTTCGTTGGAGGCGACGAAGGCGGCCTTCGGCCCGAGCTTGTCGACGTCGACCGGCTGGCGGTTGACATAGACCAGCGGCACGCCGGCTTCGGCGGCGAGCTTGGTCATGCGCTCGGTCGCCGAGGTGTCGACCGGGTTGACGATGATCGCATCGACCTTGTTGGCGATGAAATTCTGGATCTGGCTGAGCTGCTTGGAGACGTCGTCCTTGGCGTCCTCGATTTGCAGCGTCACGCCCGGCTGGGTCTTGGCGTAATCGCTCATGCCGTTGCGCAGAACGGTGAGGAAATTGTCGTCGAACTTGTCCATGGAGACGCCGATCTTGGCGGCGAGCGCCGGGCTCGACAAAATCGTCGCGGCCGCGAGCGCGATAAGCATGCGTTTCATGATCTCGATTCCTCCCACGAGCGACGGATTTTTCCGCCGATGAGCCTGAGGCGCAGCGCTGGTCCGCGCGCCCTGACGGCTACGGATGTAACACACGTTCCAAAGCGGATCAATAATAGAATGAAAATTCCAAATGCCCTGGCGCGCCGCTAGATCAGCTTTTTCAAATTGGCGCCGGGGTCGGCCAGCGCCGCCGGCGACGGGGTCGCGCGCCGGCCGATCAGCCGCTCGGCCAGTTTGATCTCCTTGCCGATCCGCTCGATCGTCCCCAGCCCGCCCGCCGCGACCAGCCGCCCGTCGCCGTCGAGGTGGAACAGCATCGTCGCCCCGTCGGCGAGATCGCGCTGGACCGTGGTCGCGCCGGCCTCAGTCAGGCCGACCATCTGCAAGGTCAGATCATATTGGTCCGACCAGAACCATGGCGGCGCGGCATAGGCGTCGTCGGCGCCGAGCAGGGCGGCGGCGGCGTGGGCGCCGGAATCGAAGGCGTGGCGCCACGCTTCCAGCCGCAGCCGGCGGCCGGGATAGAGCGGATGCGGGAAATTGGCGCAATCGCCGACCGCCAGGATTTGCGGATCGCGCGTGCGCAACTGGCCATCGACCACGATCCCATTGTCGACCGCCAGCCCCGCCGCCGCGGCCAGTTCGGTGCGCGGCTCGGCGCCGATGCCGGCGACGACGAGATCGGCCTCGCGTTCGCCGAGGCTTGAATGGACGACAAAGCCGCGCCCGCGTGGCTCGATCCGCTCGATCCGAACCCCCTTGGCGATTTCGACGCCTGCGCGCGCATGGCGCGCCTCCAGCGCGCTGGCGAGCGGTTCCGGCGTCGAGCGGCGCAGCAGCCGCGTATCCGCCTCCAGCACCGTCACTTCGCGCCCGAGCGCGCGCGCCGCCGCCGCCAGTTCGAGGCCGATGAAGCCGCCGCCGATCACCACGACGCGCGTCGCGGCGCGCAGGCGCGCGCGCAGCCGCTGCGCGTCGTCGAAACTGCGTAACGTCAGCGCGTGCTCGCCGCCCGGCAGGCGCAAGGCGCGCGCCCGCGCGCCGGTCGCCAGGATCAGCGCGTCATAGCCAAGCCGCCGCCCGTCGGCGAGCGCGACGCGCCGATCGGCGGGCTCCAGCGCGGCGACGACGGCGGCGATGCGCGCGACGTCGAGTTCGGCCAACCGCTCGCCGCCGCTGATCGTGGTCGGCCGCGGCTCGTCGGGGTCGACGAGCGCCGCCTTCGACAGCGGCGGGCGCTCATAGGGCGCCTGCGCCTCCTCGCCGATCAGCGTCAGCCTCCCGGCATAGCCGCCCTCGCGCAGGGCGATCGCCGCCCGCCCCCCAGCCTCGCCCGCGCCGACGATGACGATCTCGTGCAAGCTCCGCTCCCTAGATCTCGATCAGCACCCGCTCGCCCTGCACGCGCACGGGATAGGTGGCCAGATTGACGCAGACCGGCGCGCCCTTGGCGGCCCCGGTCTTATAATTGAAACGGCCGTTGTGCTTGGGACATTCGATGATGTCGTCCATCACCAGCCCGCCGGCGAGATGGACCTTCTCATGCGTGCACAGGCCGTCGGTGGCGAAGAATTCGTCGTCGGGGCTGCGGTAGATCGCATAGGTCCTGCCGCCGTGGTCGAACCGCATCACGTCCTCCGCGTCGATGTCGTCCTTCGCGCAGGCGTCGATCCATTGCGCCATGTCAGGGTCCTTTCCAATCGTGGCTTTGCGCCGCTTTTACCGAAACGCTCACGATGCGCAAGACAAAGCCTCAACAAGGCTTGTAAATGGGCGATGGATGATGCAAAGTGAGACGAGGATTGTTCATGCCCCGCGTCGCCATCGCCGACATCATGCGCGAGACCGGTCTCTCGCGCGCCACCGTCGACCGCGCCCTCAATGCGCGCGGCAAGGTCCACGCCCGCACGCGCGAGTTGGTGCAGCAGACGCTGGCGCGGCTGGCGCATCCGCATGCGCCGCCCGCCGGCCCGGCGGCCGACATCCTGCTGCGCATCGGCCAGGGCCTGATGCTGCAACTGCGCGCCGCCTGGGCGCAGGCGCGCCCCGACGGCGAGTTCCACGATCTGCGCCGCGCCGACGAGGCCTCGGTGCTGGCGGCGATCGATCTGCATGGCGCCGATCTCAGCCGGCCGCTGATCGTCACCGCCAAGAACAGCGAGCCGGTGGTGGCGCGGCTCGCCGAGGCGCGGCGCGCCGGCAAGCGGGTGATCGCGTTCCTCTCCGACCTCAACCCCATCGCGCGCGACGCCTTCGTCGGCATCGACAATCGCGCCGCCGGGCAGACGGCGGCGTTTCTGATCGGGCGCGCGCTCGGCGACCGGCCGACCTCGGTCGGCGTCGTCGTCGGCGACGCGGCGTTTCGCGGCCATGAGGATCGCGAGATCGGCTTCCGCACCGCGTTGCGCGCGCATTTCCCCAAAATCGCGCTGTCGGGCGAGGCGTTCGGCGAGGACGATTCCGACCTGACGCGCGAGGCGGTGGCGCGCATGTTGCGCGATCAGCCCGCCCTCGGGGCGATTTACAATGTCGGCGGCGGCAATCGCGGCCTGGTCGAGGCGCTGCAAGCGGCCGGCCGCGGCGACGACGTGCTGGTCGTCGCGCATGAGACCAACGCGGTGACGACGCCGCTGCTGCGCGACAACCGCCTCGCCTTCGCGCTCGCCTCCGACCCCGCGATGCTGCTCGCGTCGGCCTTGCGCGTCGCCGCCGACGCGGGCGCGGACGCCGAATGTCTCGACTTTGGCGTCTATACGCGCTTCAATCTGCCCGCCTTCGCCGCCTCGGGCGGCGGTTGAAGCCTGGGGAAGTGGTCATGGTCGAGCGTTTCGCGCGCGCCGCCGCGCTGGCGGCCCTCTGCGCGGCGTCGTCGGCGCTCGGCGCGACGGCGGAGCGCGGCAAGGACTGGGACGTGCTGATCGCGGAAGCGAAAAAGCACGGCGGCGTCGAGACCAAGCTCGACCGCAGCTCCTCTTACGTGTTCCAGCAGAAGGACGGCAGTTTCGTCTCGTTCACGCAACTTGCCGCGCCGCAGGTCAAACGCGCCGTTTGCCTGATCGCCAAGGCGCAGGACGCCACCGTTTGCGTCGATTGGGACAATGGCAAAGTGACGCTCGGCGAACGCGCCGACGCGGCCTCGGCGTGGAAGACCCGCACCGTCGCCTCGCTCGATGAGTTAGAGGCGGAAAAACCCGGATTCTTCAGCGACCTGATGTCGACCATCAACCGAGTGGCCGGCCTGAGCGCCTACGGATCCTACCGCTTCCAGAACGGCCACATGATTTGGGTCAGCCGGCATTGACGCGCCCTGTCGCCGTCCTGAAACTCGGCGGCGCGCAGGCGCGCGGCGGCCGGCTGCGGGGCTGGCTCGACGCGATCTCGCGCCATGCCGGGCGGCTCGTCGTCGTCCCCGGCGGCGGTCCGTTCGCCGACGTCGTGCGCGCCACCCAGGCCGAAATCGGCTTCGACGACGCCGCCGCGCATGAGATGGCGCTGGCGGCGATGCGCCAGTTCGGCCGCGCGCTGCAAAGCCTGGCGGCCGGCTTCGAGCTGGCCGATTCGGAGGCCTCGCTGCGCGACGCGCTGGCGCGCGGCCAAACCCCGATCTGGTCGCCCGCGCCCATGGCGCTCGCCGCCAAACTGCCGGCGAGTTGGGACATCACCTCCGACAGCCTCGCCGCCTGGCTCGCCGGCGAACTCGGCGCCGAACGGCTGATCCTGGTCAAGCACGGCGCGCCCGGTTCGGCGGCTGATCTTGCGGCGCGCGGCGTGGTCGACCCCGCTTTTCCCGCCTATCTCGGCGCCGCCGGCGTGCGCGCCTTTCTCGCCGCGCCCGAGGCCGCGGCGCGCTTAAGCGAGGGCCTCGACGGTTCGGGCTATCCAGAGATACGGCTTGCGCCATGAGCAAATTGCAGACGCCGCGCTGGGCCTGGGCGATCACCGGCTCCGGCCATTACATCCGGGAGACGTTCGCGCTGCTGCGCGAACTGGAGCCGCTCGACCTGTTCCTCAGCAAGGCGGCGGGGGAAGTGCTGCGGATGTACAAACAGGAACTCGACCTGCCCAAATCGGTGCGCGTGTTTCAGGACAAGACGGCGAGCGCGGCGCCGATCGGGCAGTTCTATTATGGAATCTACCACACTGCGATCATCGGGCCGGCGACCTCCAACGCGGTGGCGAAATTCGTCCATGGCCTCAGCGACGATCTCGTCAGCAACGTGTTCGCCCACGCCGGCAAGACGCGCGTGCCGATCCTTGTGTTCGCCTGCGACACCGCGCCGGAACTATTGACCGAGGCGCCCAAGGGCATGGTTAAGGTCTATCCACGCCCGATCGACCTCGAAAACCGCGACCGGCTCGGCCGCTTCGCCGGCGTCACGGCGGTCGATTCGCCGGCCGAACTGGCTGAGGCGATCGCGCGCCGGCGGGCGGAACTTTTGCTGTGAGCGTGCTGTTCGTCACCGGCCGGCTGGCGCGGCCGAGGCTGGAAGCCGTGCTGGCGGCGATGGCGCCGACATTTGCTTATGAAATCCTCGACATCGGCGTCAAAGTCGCGGCGCTGATGACCGAGCCGATCCTGCTCAACCGGCTGCCGCGCCCGCTCAGCGCCAGCCGCGTCATCCTGCCCGGCCGCTGCCGCGCCGATCTCGACCGGCTGTCGGCGGCGTTCGCGACGCGGTTCGAGCGCGGGCCGGACGAGGTCAAGGACCTGCCGGCCTATTTCGGCAAGCGCGGCGGCCCGCCCGATCTGTCGCGCCACGATCTGCGCATCTTCGCCGAGATCGTCGACGCCTCCGCGCTGTCGCTCGACGCGCTGTGGGCGCGCGCGCGGGCGCTGACAGCTTCCGGCGCCGACGTGATCGACCTCGGCTGCCTGCCCGACACGCCGTTTCCGCTTCTGGAGCAGGCGGTGCGGCGGCTGCGCGGCGAGGGCATGGCGGTCAGCGTCGATTCCGCCGACGCGGAGGAATTGCGGCGCGGCGCGGCGGCGGGGGCGGATTATCTCTTGAGCATGACCGAACACACGCTCGACCTCGCGGGAACGTCGCGCCCAATCCTGATCCCGGCGACGCATGGCGATCTCGATTCGCTGCTGCGGGCCGAGCGCGAAGCGCGCCGGCGCGGTCTGGCGCCGATCCTCGACCCGATCCTCGATCCGATCCATTTCGGTTTCACCGATTCGCTCGCCCGCTACCGCGAGCTGCGCGCCCGCCTGCCGGAGGCCGAAATCATGATGGGGACCGGCAATCTGACCGAACTGACCGAGGCCGACAGCGCCGGCGTCACCGCGATGCTGCTCGGGATCTGCTCGGAGCTGCGCATCGCCAACGCGCTGACGGTGCAGGTGAGCCCGCACACCCGCCGCACGGTGGAGGAGCATGACGCGGCGCGGCGGCTGATGTTCGCCGCCAAGGCCGACCACAGCCTGCCCAAGGGCTATGGCGGCGCCTTGTTGCAGGCGCACGACCGCGCGCCGTTTCCCGCTACCAGCGAAGAAATCGCCGCCGCCGCGCGCGAAGTGAAGGACGACAATTTCCGCATCGAGGTCGCCGCCGACGGCCTGCACGTGTTCAACCGGCGCGGCCATTGGACTGCGCTCGACGCGTTCGCGCTGTTCGACAAGCTCGGCGTCGAGCGCGACGGCGCGCACGCCTTCTATCTCGGCGCCGAATTGCAGAAGGCGGAGATCGCTTATCGCCTGGGCAAACGCTACGTGCAGGACGAGCCGCTCGACTGGGGCGTCGCCGTCGATCGGCCGGCGCAGGACCGGACGCGGCTGGCGCAAGCCGGCCACACCTTGCGCGCCAAAACCGGGGGCTGATACCAAGACCCGATGATCGGACCCGATCATCACCTTATGGCCAGGCGCGAAGCGCGCGGCGACGAGCGCGAACGCGCTCCCAGAAATGGTTTGAGATGCCGCTGATCCGCGAAACCATCGTCGTCACCGTCAACGCCGAGGGCCGGCCGCATATCGCGCCGCTCGGCCTGATCGCGGAAGGCGAGCATTGGATCATCGCGCCGTTCCGCCCGTCGACCACGCTCGACAATCTCAGCGCTCGCCCGTTCGCCACCGCCAACCTCACCGACGACGCGCGCGTGTTCGCGGGCTGCCTGACCGGCCGGCGCGACTGGCCCTTGCTGCCGACCCGGCCCGACCGCCCGCCCCGGCTGGCGCAAACGCTGGCGCATTGGCAGCTTGAGGTGGTCGAGACGCGCGCGCACCCCGAGCGGCCGCGCTTCGTCTGCCGCGTCGCGCAGGCTGAGGCGCACGCCGCCTTTGAGGGCTTCAATCGCGCCTTCGCCGCCGTGGTGGAGGGCGCGGTGCTGGCGAGCCGGCTCGACCGGCTGCCGCGCGCCGAGATCGAGGCCGAATTCGCCCGCCTGCGCGTCATCGTCGCCAAGACCGCCGGCCCGCGCGAACAGGAGGCGTTCGGCTGGCTGGAGGCCAGGCTCGCCGCGCACGGAGGCGCCTGATGCAAGTGATCCCGGTCATCGACCTCATGGGGCGCCAAGTGGTGCGCGCGAAAATGGGCGAGCGCGCCGCCTACCGGCCGATCGAGACGCCGCTGGCGCGCACGTCCGACCCCGTCGAGGTGGTCGCCGGGCTGCTGCGGCTGGCGCCCTTTCCGACCCTCTACGTCGCCGATCTCGACGCGATCCGCGGCGGCGGTGACAATTTCGCGGCGCTGGCGCGGCTGCGCGCCGCATTCCCCGCGTTGCAATTGTGGATCGACAATGGCGCCGCCGACGCCGGCGCGGTCGCGGCGATCCGCGCCTATGGGACGCCCGTGCTCGGCAGCGAATCGCAGCGCGATCCCGCTTTGGTCGAGGCGACGCCGGACGCGTTGCTGTCGCTCGATTTCCGAGGCGAGGCGTTGCAGGGGCCGGGCGAATTGCTCGCCCGGCCGCAGCTTTGGCCCGACCGCCTGATCGTGATGACGCTCGGCCGCGTCGGCAGCGGCGCCGGGCCCGATCTCGACCGGCTCGCCACGATCCGCGCGCTCGCCGGGCCGCGCCGGCTCTACGCCGCCGGCGGCGTGCGCGACCGCGCCGATCTCGCCGCGCTGGAGCGCGCCGGCGCGGCGGGCGTGCTGGTGGCGAGCGCGCTGCATGATGGACGCCTCACGGCGGCGGACCTGTAAGTATTGTGGCGCGGGCGGCGCGGGCTTTCCGCCCGAAAAAACATGTTGGATGTGATAATACTTCGGGTTAAGCCTTCGTGCCGCTCGGGAAAGGGCGGCGCGGCTGGATTTTTAAGTTCGAGGGAAGCATTTCATGGACATGCGCAAGCTGCAAGCCGAGGCGATCGGCACATTCTGGTTGACCTTCGGCGGCTGCGGTTCGGCGGTGATCGCCGCGGCCTTTCCCCATGTCGGCATCGGCCTGCTCGGCGTCGCGCTCGCCTTCGGCCTGACGGTGCTGACGATGGCCTATACGATCGGCCCGATTTCGGGTTGCCATCTGAACCCCGCCGTCACGGTGGGGTTGGCGGCGGGCGGCCGCTTCCCGGCGCAGGACGTGATCCCCTATATCGTCGCGCAGGTGATCGGGGCGGTGGTTGCGGCCGGGGTGCTCTATGTCATCGCTGGCGGGGCGCCCGACTTTGACGCCGCCAAGGGGTTCGCGGCCAATGGTTACGGCGAACATTCGCCCGGCCATT
This sequence comes from Pseudomonadota bacterium, assembly GCA_028876585.1. Next base: position 17,103 of record JAGWRL010000241.1, read on the forward strand.
ATGGGCTGTTCTCCGCCTTCCTGATGGAACTGGTGATGACCATGATGTTCCTGTTCATCATCATGGGCTCGACCCATTCCTCCGCCCCGGCCGGCTTTGCGCCGATCGCCATCGGCCTCGGCCTGACGCTGATCCACCTCGTCTCGATCCCGGTGACCAACACCTCGGTCAATCCGGCCCGCAGCACCGGACCGGCGCTGTTCGCGGGCGGCTGGGCGATCGGCCAGCTCTGGCTGTTCTGGGTCGCGCCGCTGATCGGCGGGGTTTTGGGCGGACTGCTGTTCCGCAACCTCAGCGAAAAGCCGTCGGCGCAGATCGTCGGCTCGAAGTAGCCTGGGGGTCGCCTTAACCTCGCCTTATCCCGCGTCAGGCAAAGTCGCGGCGATGTCACTCGCCGCGCCCGCCCTCGCCGCGTCTCCGCGCGCGGATGCCCTGTCCTACGATCTGGCGCCGCATGCGCTGGCGCTGGCGATGTTCGCGATTTGCGCGTTCTCGCCGGCCATTCTCAACGACAGCGACACCTGGTCGCATATCGCGACCGGCGAATGGATTTTCGCCCATCGCGCTGTTCCGCATGTCGATCCCTTCACCTTCAGCGTCGCCGGCAAGCCGTGGACGGCGCATGAATGGCTGTCGGAAATCCTGCTCGCCTTGGCCTATCGCGCCGGCGGCTTCATCGGCGTCGCGCTGCTGACCGGCGCGGCGGCGGCGGCGGCGCTGTTCGTCGTCGCCCGCGCCGCCGCGCGCGATCTCGGCAGCCCGGCGCTGGCCGCGGTGGGCGCGCTGGCGGCGCTGC